>JADGBN010000122.1 GCA_015231435.1 Gammaproteobacteria bacterium | reverse complement strand
TCTGCGGCCATGCGGGCAATCCAGGCAATCAGCTCTTCAATGTTAGCGGTTTTACGCTCGACTGTTTTTGCGGCGTCAACGCTGTCATTAAGCCAACTGAGATAGTCAGTCTCTTTAATCAGATCTCGCACTGCGGCAACCGGATCGCCACGGCGAGCCCGGTCAGCGATATCGACCAGCCAGTGGACAAACTGGTTCAGGCGTTCATAGGCACGTTCGCTAAGGGTCTGTTTTAGTCCCAGTTCAAAGGCGGCGGCAAAGAGGCTAATGCCGCGAGAGGTGGCGTAGTGCCCAAGTTTCTCCAGGGTGGCGGCACCAATTTCACGGCGCGGCGTATTGACGACACGCAAAAAGGCGGCATCGTCATCCGGATTATTGAGCAGCCGCAGATAGGAGATGATGTCTTTCACTTCACTGTGGGCAAAAAATGAGGTACCACCGCTAATCTGGTAGGGGATGCGGTGCTCCCGCAGCGCTTTTTCAAAGGGGCGCGACTGGTAGTTACCGCGGTAGAGAATGGCACACTCACCTGGCTTGCAGCCCTGCTGAAACTGCAGGTGGATAATGCGCGAGACGACCTTGAGCGCCTCATCCTCCTCATCTGCGGCGGTGACCACAAGAATGGGGTCACCGTAGCCACGCTCGCTCCAGAGACGTTTGGGAAAGAGATGGGGGTTATTGTCAATTAGCTGATTCGCTACCTTGAGAATGCGTCCCATCGAGCGGTAGTTCTGCTCAAGTTTAATCACCTCCAGCGAGGGGTAGTCCTGTTGCAGCTGGGCAAGATTTTCCGGACGCGCACCACGCCAGGTGTAGATCGACTGGTCATCATCACCGACGACTGTTAACGCACAACGCACGCCGGTCAGCAGACGGACTAACTCATACTGCGCCTCATTGGTATCCTGATACTCATCGACGAGAAGGTAGCGAATGCGATTTTGCCAACGCTCCAGGGCTTCGCGGTGGTGCCGAAAGAGCTGTAACGGCAGCATAATCAGATCGTCGAAGTCGACTGCGTTATAGGCTTTAAGGTGTTGATTGTATTTGCTATAAAGGCGTGCCACCGGCGGGTGTTCACCGCTCGCCGCAACCGCTTCCGGGGTTAGAGTGCGATTTTTCCAGCTGGAGATCTGCCAGAGCATCTCCTTGGCCATATCGCCCTGTTCACCGTCGCGGTGCAGCAGCTCTTTAATGAGTGACTCGCCATCCTGGGCATCAAAAATCGAGAACCCTTCACGATAACCGAGTGTTTGGCGTTCGCGGCGAATAATATCAAGACCAAGGGTGTGGAAGGTGGAGATCCGCAGACCGCGCCCCTCCCCTTTGTCGAGTAGCGAGCTGACCCGCGCTTTCATCTCACGCGCTGCTTTGTTGGTAAAGGTCAGCGCCGCGATGTGGCTGGGAGAGAGGCCACACTGACGAATTAACCAGGCGATTTTGTGGGTAATCACCCGCGTCTTACCGCTGCCGGCACCGGCAAGTACCAGCAGTGGCGTATCAATATGGTGCACCGCCTGCCGTTGTGCAGGGTTAAGTGGGGGCGAGGAGCTCACCAGGAGTCAGGGCGATGAACAGAGCGCTAGCGCTGTAGCTGTCGGTAGTAGGCGATTAGGCCCAGTGTTGAGGCGTCATGGGGATTGTTGGCGTTGCCCGGCTGAAGTTCGGGGAGAATCACCTGCGCCAGCTCCTTGCCCAGTTCAACACCCCACTGATCGAAGGAGTTAATTCGCCAGATAACGCCTTGAACAAAAATTTTATGTTCGTAAAGGGCGATCAGGCTGCCGAGGGTGCGTGGTGTCAGTTGCGGAATAAAGAGGGTATTACTGGGGCGGTTGCCAGGCATGACGCGATGCGGTGCGAGACGGCTGATCTCGTCTTCACTGTAGCCGCGCTGACGCAGCTGTTCTGCGGCTTCACTCAGGGAGCGTCCGGCCATTAGCGCCTCACTTTGTGCCAGCACATTGGCAGTCAGAATGGCGTGATGGTCGCCGAGGGGGTTGTGGGAGCGGGCGGTGGCAATAAAGTCGATGGGGATAATTTGCGTTCCCTGATGAAGCATCTGATAGAAGGCGTGCTGTCCGTTAGTGCCGGGCTCACCCCAGATGATAGGCGCGGTGGGGTAGTCGCTAATCGTCTGACCTTCGTAGTCGGTCTGCTTGCCGTTACTCTCCATCTCAGCCTGCTGCAGATAGGCGGAAAAACGGTTTAGATACTGGTCATAGGGGAGAATCGCATAACCGCGAGCAGCAAAGAAGGCGCTGTACCAGATGCCCAGCAGGGCAAGAATAACCGGGAGATTGTCGGCGGCCGGTGTGGTAATAAAGTGCTCATCCATTGCCTCGGCACCGGCAAGGAGTTCACGAAACTGCGCCATTCCCAAATAGAGGGCGATGGGAAGGCCAATCGCTGACCAGAGGGAGAAGCGACCCCCCACCCAATCCCAAAATTCGAACATATTAGCCGTATCAATACCGAAAGCGGCAACCCCTTGGGCATTGGTGGAGACCGCGACAAAATGGTTGGCTACGGCAGCATCACTGCCTAAGGCTGCAACCAGCCAGCGTCGTGCGGAGTGGGCGTTAGTCATCGTCTCCTGGGTGGTAAAGGTTTTTGAAGAGACAATAAAAAGCGTTTCATCAGCACGACAGTTTTTAAGGATTTCAACGAGATGACTGCTATCGACATTAGAGACAAAATCGACATGACACCCCTCCTTGGCATAGGGCTTGAGCGCTTGGCAAACCATGTGGGGGCCTAAATCGGAGCCGCCGATGCCTATATTAACGAAGTGGGTCAGTTTTTTGCCGTTAAAACCGCGTCGCTCACCGTGGTGAATGGCGGCGACAAAACGCGCCATCTGCTCGAGCACCTGATGCACATCGGGTAATATCTCTTTGCCACCAAATTGGTAGCTGCGCTTGCCGCCGGCGCGCAGCGCCATATGCAGCACCGCACGATTTTCGGTAAAGTTAATCGCCTCACCCGCCAGCATACGGTTTTTTGCACCCGCGACATCCGCCTCCTCATAGAGCTGGAGAAGAAGTTGTAAGGTCTTGTCGTTAATACGGTTTTTAGAAAAATCAAAAAGAATATCTGCCGCACTGCGGGAGAAGCGCTGAAAACGCTCTGGCTGGGCAGCGAAGAGATCTTTCATCTGGGTTGCGCCCATCGATGAGGCGTGGGCGGAAAGTGCTTGCCAGGCAGCCGTGCGGGTTAGGGGAGTGGTCATGTGAAATAGCGCTCCATTGCAGCTTTAAAGATGACGTGGATCATACCACCGCTGTTGTCAGAGTAGCGGCGGCGTGTTTCAAGAATTTTCATGGCGGGGGCAGATGTTGCTGGTCTCAATGGGGTATTATGGGGTAATCTCATCAACCCCCGATATTAAGGAGCTCATCGTGATAAAAAAACTACTTTTCCTCTTTGCCCTGTGTACTGTTCCGATGCTGGTGTTGGCAGCGGATGCCCAACGCCCCGTGGATGAACCGCTCTATGCAGAGGGGATGGATTATCACCTCATTGTTCCCTCGCTGCCATCGGTGGATAATGGCAAGGTCGAAGTGGTCGAGATGTTCTGGTATGGCTGTCCGCACTGTTTTCGCTTTGATCCGGATGTCAATAAGTGGCTGCAGGGCGCCCCGGATTACATTGAGTTTAAACGGATGCCCGCGATTTTTAATAACCCTACCTGGCAGTTACATGCGACCGCCTTTTATACGGCTGAAGCGTTAGGCGTGCTGGAGAAGCTGCATCAGCCGCTCTTTGATGCGATTAACGTCCATAAGCGGCCGCTGAACAGTGAGGAGCTGTTACAGCAATTTTTTCTTGAGCAGGGGGTGAGCGAAGCTGATTTTAGTAAAACCTTCAGCTCTTTTGCGGTCAAAACCAGGGTTAATCGTGCCGCTGATATTAGCGGTAAATCGGGGCTCACCGGGGTTCCGGTGATTTTGGTGGCTTGTAAATACCGTATTGATGGCCCCACCGCAGGCTCCTATGAGCGGCTGTTGAAAATCTTCACCTTTCTTGCAGATAAAGAGCATAAGGGTGGTTCTTGAGTCCGTTAAGAGAACAATCTGAATAAGCTGATTTAATGGGAGTAATGGGCGATGGCTGATGATAGTGAGGCGTTGGCATGGAAGCAGAAGTATATTAAACGCCTTGATGAGCTGGAGGCTAAAGAGGAGAGCTGGCAGGCGACTGAATCGTTATTGCGCCAATGTATTTCACGACTAACCATTATTGCCGAAGAGAGCCATGGTGGGGTGCTTAAGCAGCTGCTGCTGCAACTGCGCGGCGCCATTCGTGATGGTACCCGCAGTGACGATCTTAAATCAGTTGTCGATGCTATTTCACAAAGTCTGTTGCGCCTTGATCAGCGTGACTCCGGTAGTGTTGAGATTCAGTCAGTCACCGATGCGCTGCTGGAGGTGGTTAACTCCACCCACTTTCCCCTTGCGGTGCGTCCCTTTGTGAAGGGTTTTACCAATCGTATTCATCAGGGCGAAAATGAGACGGCACTGTTGCGCGCCTTTATGGATCTGCTGGAGGATATGTTTAACCAGCTTGAGGGCGATCGCGAAAGTGAGGATCGCCGTGGCATTATCGGCTCGCTGTTAAAAAGCAAGGGGCGTGAGGAGGCGACGCAGCAGTCGCTAACCCTGGCGAAGCGGGTGATGTCGCGCTTTATCAGTCAACTCCTGAGCCACCATCCTGAAAGCGAGGAGATCTCCTCGCATCTCAACGAGAGTCAGCAGGAGGCTGAGTTGTTGGTGCTGGTGGATGAGATTCAGCAGTTGCTACAAAAAAATGGATTGGGGTTAAACGCTACCAGTTTGACGGGTCTTCCTCCTCACGAAGTCTTGATTCGTCTGCTCGAACAGCTCGATATTCCGGAAGACTGGAGTGATGAGTTTAAGGCGATTAAGCAGCAGCTGGCACTGTGGCGAAACGGTGGCGATCTCGAGGCGATTATTCTTTCGATTGCTGAGCTGTTACGCAAAATTCAGTGGCGAGTGCAGCAGGAGAAGGGGGAGCTGGAGCAGTTTCTCAAGCAGATGACGCAGCGTCTGCAGGCGATTGATGTGGATATTAAAAGCGGCTATGAGTCGCATCGTAGCTCTTTTCGTCATGGCGTTGATTTGAAGCGTAATGTTGACGATCAGGTGAGCGGCATTTCGGCATCGATAGATATCGCGCAGGATCTGGAGACGCTAAAACGTAATGTGCAGCAGCGAATCGAGACCATTGAACAGCACATGGAGAGCTTTGCCAAAGTTGAAGAGCAGCGAATTGGTGATGCGGAGAAGCGGGTTAAAGAGCTGACCAAAAAACTGCAGGTGATGCAGGGCGAGTCAAAAAGGTTGCATAAAGTACTCGAATCCGAGCGCCAGCAAGCCTATGTCGATGCCCTGACCGGCATTCCCAATCGCCTTGCCTATAATGAGCGGGTCGAGCAGGAGGAGCATCGCTGGAAGCGTTATGGCTCACCGCTCTGTCTGGTGGTGTGGGATATTGATAAATTTAAGTCTGTGAACGATACCTATGGTCATCAGGCAGGCGATAAGGTGCTGGCAGTGGTCGCCAAGGTGTTGCGGCGTAAAATACGCGAAACCGACTTTATTGCCCGTTACGGTGGTGAAGAGTTTGTGCTGCTAATGCCTGAAACCACGCTTGAACACGCGATGCCGGTGGTTAACACGCTGCGCCAATCCGTCGAAGCGTGTGAATTTCATTTTCATAATCAGCGTGTGCCGATAACCATCTCCTGTGGTGTCGCTGAACTGCGTGGTGAAGAGGATAGCCACCTAACCGCTTTTGCCCGCGCCGATAAGGCGCTTTATCAAGCTAAAACAGAGGGCCGTAATCGCTGTTGCAGTGATTTGCCATAACCCTGTTTTTCTCATTTTTTTATTTTGGATAGATGACTACCCCGATGAAGTTAAAAGAACCATTAATAGCCCTGTTGGCTACCCTTTTTGTGAACGTTGGCGTTAACGCCGTTCAACCGACTCCAGCCCAATTGGAGGCCTTCAAGAAACTACCGCCAGAGCAGCAGATGATGCTTTATCAGCAGTACGGGGGAGATCTGCTAACGGGGCGGCAGGGGCGTGACAACAGCTTTAAAGAGGTGGAGGTGATCAAACCACGTCAGGAGGATAACAGTCGGGATCGTCGCTTCAGTCCGAATAATTACAACAGCGAGGGCGAGTTGAACGCGGGTGAAACGCCACCGGATCGGTCATGGCTAACCGACTTAGAAAAGTTATCAAAAGCGTCGCCGCGTGAGAGAGTACTGAATTGGGATGAGCTGCCACGCTTTGGTTATGAACTTTTTGCCGGTGAACCGACCACCTTCGCGCCGGTGACCGACATTCCTGTTCCTGCGCAATATATGGTGGGGCCTGGCGACACTATTCAGTTACGTCTCTATGGTCAGAAGTATGAGAGCTATGATCTGGTGGTGTCGCGGCGTGGCGAGGTGAATATCACTGATGTCGGCTCACTGGTTGTCGCAGGTCTCTCCTATGAGGAGATGAAGCGCGAGCTGACCGCACAAATAAAGCGCAAAATGGTTGGGGTTGAGGTTAATATCGCCATGGGCGAGTTACGTTCCATGCGTATTTTTGTTCTGGGAAGCGCTTACAAACCAGGCAGTTATACCGTGAGCGCCCTGGCGACGATTAGTAGCGCCCTCTATGTAAGCGGCGGCATTAGTGATCAGGGTTCATTGCGTTCAATTCAGTTAAAACGCAATGGTGAAGTGATTACCACCTTTGACCTTTACGATCTGCTGATTAATGGTGACACCTCCTCTGATATGGTTTTGCAACCAGGTGATGTCATTTTTATCCCGCCTGTCGGCAAGTTAGTGGGGGTGACTGGTGAGGTGGTGACGCCGGCAATTTATGAGTTACTGCCCGATGAACAGCTTTTTTCGACACTGATGGAGTTCTGCGGGGGGCTCTTGCCTACGGCGGCCTTAAGCGAAATTAATCTGTTGCGTGTGGTTAAGAGTGGCGCGCGTGAGGTGGTTAATCTGGACACACCGCAAAAACGTCAGAGTCAGCCGCTTCAGGCGGGCGATTTAGTTCGGGTGATGCCGGTGCTTGATAATGTTGTAAATCAGGTGAAATTGAGTGGTTATGTAAATCGCGAACGCGCTTTAGCCTGGTTTGCGGGAATGCGGGTGAGTGATCTCCTCTCCTTGTCACAGTCGCTTAAGGTGGGTACTGATCTTGATTACGCGATAATTCGTCGGGAAAACCGTGGCGAGAGTCGTGTGGAAGCCCTTGATGTCAATTTGGGCGAGTTAATACAAAACCCTGCGTCATCGGCCAACCTAGCGCTACAGGCGGGGGATGAGTTGATTCTCTTTAATAGCGGGACAGGTCGTATTGAGGCACTGGCTCCCCTGATTAATGAGTTACGACGTCAAAGTCGTTACGGAACGCCGCCAAAAGTAGTGAGTGTGAGTGGCAGTGTGCGCAACCCGGGGAGTTACCCCTTAACCTCGGGGATGCGGCTAAGTGATCTGATGCGCGCAAGTTACGGGCTACTCCCCGCAACCGAGAGACGCTATGCGCTGGTTGAGCGTCTCCAGGGAATGGGAGAGCAGATTTCGGTGCATGCCTTTG
>JADGBN010000121.1 GCA_015231435.1 Gammaproteobacteria bacterium | reverse complement strand
ATTTAATAGATAGCTTGATTCAGCAAAGCTGCTCTCCTGTTTGTCTATCGAGAGAATACCAGTCACCCATACTTCGGCATAGGTTTCACGGATGATTTTGCTTCCGTCCTTGATGCGTACATAAATGATCTGGTTCGGCGGCGGGGGCGGCACATGAATGCAGGCGCCCTGATAGGGGACGAGAAGAAATTCGGTCACCGCATCCCCTTGATACTCAATGGGGATGGCATATCCAGGCAGTTTGACAAGCGTGCCTGCAAGCTCGGTATTGACGGGGTTGTGTTCAAGTAGTGCCTCTGACAGACGCCTTAGCTCAATCATGCGCGGATCGTCATCACTCAGCTTGCCCTCCTCATACAGATCAATTAACCCGGGATCGAGGCGATAGTTTTTCGGGATAAGCTCGTCCCAGTCAATGGTCAATACTCCCTCCTTAGCGACGGCGGGGGGTGTCTGTTCAGCGGTTTGGGTGTTTGCCGCAAACGTTGCTCTGTCGGCGAGGAGGGCGTACTTCCCCTCCGAAGGGGAGGAGGAGTCCTGATTACAGCCTGCGAGTGTTACCATGGTTAGTAACAGTGCCGGTGGTAGCGAATTTTTACCTATCATAAATCTTGCTCTCTTATAGTCGAATAGTCATGCCATCTGCCAGTGAGTAGCGATAGGCGCGATAGGCAGGGACAAAGCCAACACCAAGCCCAGCGCCAAGAACCGCGCCAAGCAACTGCCATTCAGCGCTTGTTGGCCAGCCAATGGCGATATAAATGCCCAGCTGCGCCGCCATCAGGGGTTGCGCAACCAGCAATAGCGCGTAGAGCAACAGTACGCCGAACAGGGCGCCCGACAGGGCGAGGGCAAAGGACTCTCCGACAATGAGCAGAATGATGTGTGCGGGGCGGGCGCCAACTGAACGCAGAATCGCCATTTCGCGGCGTCGCTCACCAAGGCTGGTGATAATGATCGCCACCATGCTGGTAAGGCCGACCATGACCACGAACAGCGATATGGCGATCAGCGCTCTCTCCGCAACGCCGATCATCTCCCATAACGCTTGCAGGGCAACCCCCGGGAGGATTGCCAGTAGGGGTTCTTGCGGGTACTCGTTAATAAAGCGCTGTAGTTTGAAGGTGGTTGTTTTTGCTTTCACACCCAGCAATATCGCGGTAATGCTCCTCGGGGTGAGGTCGCGTTGCGCAGCTTGTTGCGCGCTCACTTCCAGCCCCGGTAGCGGGCGGCTCCCGCTTTGCCAGTCGACATGAATCGCCTCGATGCCCTCCAGCGTGACATGAACGGTCTGATCTACCGGTGTGCCGGTTTTCGCAAGAATACCCACCACCGTAAAGGGTTTGTTGTCATGTTTAAAGAGCGTCATATTGCCGCTACCGTGGGCAATGACGATCTCTTCACCTAGGGTATAACCGAGCGTTGCCGCGACATCGGACCCTAGTACCGCGTCATAAAGCTGGGAAAATGGCGCTCCTGAGGTAAAGCGCAGCGCGTGGTCACCGCCATAGCGGTAGTGAGTGAAGTAGCTGACGGTTGTCCCCATGACGCGAAAACCGTGATGGGAGTCTCCCAGTGTGAGGGGAACCGCCCACGCGACTCTCGGGTCGTTAATGATCGTCTGGTAGCTTTGCCAGGAGACGTTGTTGGTCGCATCACCCATACGGAAGATCGAGTAGAGCAGGAGTTGAATAGCGCCGCTTCGGGCACCCACCACCAGATCGGTTCCCGACAGGGTGTTGGCAAAACTTGTCCGCGATTCGGTGCGCAGTCGTTCAACGCCCAATAGCAGAGTGACGCTGAGGGCAATAGTGAGTACCGTGAGCGAGACGGTGAACTTGCGGTTAAGTATACTTTTAAGTATTAGTTGAATTAGGGTCATCGTGGTTAGGCTCCGATGCTGGCGAGTTGTTTGCGCGAGGCTGCCCTATTGAGTTGGCAAAGGGTGATTGTGCGATCAAAGGCGCTTTCAAGGGATGAGTCATGACTGACAAAGAGCAGCGTACTCCCTGCCGTGGCGCACTCATTAACCAGCAGCTGGATAAACGCCCCACGGCGGTCGGCATCGAGGGATGAGGTGGGTTCATCGGCAATGATAATCTCCGGTGCGCCAATCAGCGCCCGAGCGGCAGCGACGCGCTGCTGCTGCCCGGTGCTTAATGCGGTCACCGCCCGCTGCTGGAGTTCATGCTCATCGAGATCAAGGTGAGCCAGTAAACGTGTCGCCTCCTGTAACGCGGTTCCGCGCTGGAGAACCCGATTGCGTCGTGCTGCGGAAAAGTAGAGGGGCAATAGCACATTTTCAACAACGGAGAGATAGGGGATGAGGTTGAACATCTGGAAGATAAAGCCGATGTGATCAGCACGAAAGGTATCACGATCTGCCCCCCGTAAGTGGTTAATTACCCTATTGAGCACGCGGATCTCCCCGCGTTGCGGGGTCATTACCCCACCGAGCAGATTCAACAGGGTGCTTTTACCACTGCCGCTGGGGCCCTTGATAAAAACACGTTCCCCCGAACTGACCTGAAAATTATCAATAAGCAGCGTCGGAGGGTCCTCTTTTGACCAGCTAAACTCAAGATTATTGATAGCAATGGCCATGTTTGACTGATGCATCATCTTTATATTCATCGCCCGGCGCCGGCGAGCGTGACAGGCACCGGGCGGTGGCTCCTTAAAATTTCAGTTGCGAATGGGAGGCGGTCAGTCGGGCGTGCTGCTGCCCACCGGCAAAGATGAGCTGAACCTCAATTTCACTGGTCAGCGGAAAGTGTTCAAACAGCATCACCTCGATTTGGTGGAGTTGTTCCGGGTGTTCACAGTTAAACCGGTAATTGACGTCAAAATCGTGATGCGTCTCGGTCGCCTCCTTCTGCTCATCGTGATGTTCAGCGAGATCTTTTTCAGCCACCGGTGTGATAAGCGCGCTGTTAACCTTGCTCTCGATAAGGGTACAGGCGGCAGCAGATGTGAGGTGAAAAAGATCTTCGCCCTTGCCCAGCTTTGCCGTAGCCTGCGCAACAACGGTTTGCTGCTCACGGTTTTGCGGCAGGTGTTCAAAACCGGTGATATTTATCGCCGGGGTCTCCAGCTCCAGTAGCAGAATTTTTCCCTCCTGGGAAATATTCAGTTGTGCCATACCATGTTGATGCGCGCCATGCTCACGGTGTTGATCATCTTCGGCAAAGGCAGGGGTTGTGAGTGGCGTAATAAGGCCGATGATTGACCACAGCGCAGCGGCCACAATAGGTTTGTTCATTCGTTTTCTCCTGGCAACAGAGCGAATGTTGTGGTGTTGATCACCACAACAGTGCTGTACTTTATAAAATTAAAACGTTCAGGTCTCTGTTAGCGGAGGGGGAGGGGCGCGTGAGCGGTAGTGGAGCGTAAAGGCACTAAGAAAAAATTCAGTTGTGGCAACTGCTGGATTGGCGCTGGTTAGCAGCGCAGGCGCTGCCAGCGTCGAGAGGGCCATGCCGTTGCCCTGATGGTTTGCTAGCTCACAAATTAGACAGGCGTGATCCTCCGCCATGACGATATGATCTATCTGATGGTTCACCAGATAGATCTGTGCCAGCAGTAGCATCACAGACAGGATGAGAGCTAAAAGAGGGGGAGAAAAAGGGCGCGTTTGCTGCATCGGGACATTAAATCCTGATCTTAATGCCAAGTCAAATCGCCGGATGCCGATCAGCCTTGGAGTCCCGATCCGCATTGTCCCCTGCATGAGGGCCATGAACCGCTTTTTGTAAAGCTGATCAGTTGGTGCCAACCGATATATAACCAGCTATAACCGATAGCGCTGGCTATTCCTGAATAAACAGCGCATGCTGATTTTGCTACCTGTGCAAATGACAGAAACGCCATCGGTCTGAGTGTGGCTCAGCAAGCCATAATTATCTCGAAACAGTGAATGCCCTGCGGCGAGGCAGCCAAAGTGCTACGCAGCAAAATCTCTCCCATTAACCGTAAGGAACCATCAACATGTCAAAGTCAAAACAAACCACTAAAGAGTCAAAGAAGCAAGCCGTACTGACCCCAAAGGAGAAAAAGGCAGCCAAGCAAATGAAGAAACATGCCGGAGATATTGCTCCGATTATTGTCAAAAAAGCCTGAACCTGGGGTGTACCCCACATTAACGATGTTAACGCTCAGAAATCTCTGGCGGCGCTCAATCGAGGCGGGACTAACAGGGGCAATTTGGGGCAGATGCGACACGCCTGAGAAAGATGAGCCACCACTGCGTGCTGAGTTATTCAGCACCGAGCAGATGGCGCAGCATGGCGTGCGTCTGGCATCTGCCCACCGCTTGTCGGCAAAACGCACCCCCGATCAACTGTTGTCGCGGTTAGCAGATAACGAAGGCAGACTCATTGAGACCCGTCGCCAGCTGACGGAAACGGTCGCGGCGAATCTTCGCATTACGCCCGCAGGGGAGTGGCTGCTCGACAACTTCTATCTTGTTGAAGAGCAGATCCGTACCGCTAGGCGCCACCTCCCCAAGGGCTACAGCCGCGAGCTGCCGAGCCTGGTCACCGGCCCCTCGAACGGGCTGCCACGCGTCTATGACATCGCTCTGGAGACCATCGCCCACGGTGATGGGCGGGTAGACCCCGACAGCCTCAGTTGTTTTGTCTCTGCCTACCAATCGGTCACCCCGCTGCGACTGGGCGAGTTGTGGGCCATTCCTATCATGCTGCGCCTGGCGCTAATCGAAAACCTGCGTCGGGTTGCGGCACGCATCGCTGCCGGCAGGAACGATCGCAATCTCGCGGTCATCTGGGCCAACAAGCTGACGGAGATCGCCAGCAGCGATCCTAAAAACCTAATCCTGGTCATGGCGGACATGGCACGATCGAATCCGCCCATGAGCTCTCCGTTTGTGTCGGAACTGGCACGCCGCCTGCAGGGTCAAGGGCCTGTACTCGCCCTGCCGCTAACCTGGATCGAACAGCGCCTCGCTGAATCGGGGCTGAATATCGAGCAGTTGGTGCACTCGGGAAACCAGATGCAGGCGGCTGACCAGGTCTCCATCAGCAACAGCATCGGCAGTTTGCGCTTCCTCGGAACGATGGACTGGCGTGAGTTCGTTGAGACCATGAGTGTGGTCGAACAGACGCTATGCAGGGATCCGAGTGCGTCCTACGCCGCCATGGATTTTTCCAGTCGTGACCGTTACCGTCATGTCATCGAGAGCGTGGCGAAGGCCAGTAATCTCTCCGAAACAGCGGTGGCGAGCCGAGCCATCGAGCTTGCGCGCGCGGGCGCGGCGCGGGCCACAGAGAGTGGATATAACGAGAGAATTGCCCATGTTGGCTACTACCTAATCGACCACGGGCTGGCTGAACTCGAAAGCAGCAGCCAAACACGTCACTCCCCGATGGCGCTGCTGCGACGCTGGGCGGGACGATCGCCGTTTCCGATCTATCTCGGCGCGATCGCCCTGCTCACCCTACTGTTTAGCAGCGGCCTGCTTGCCGTAGCACGACTCGATGGTTTTAGCGATTGGACGCTGCTGCCATTCGCTCTGCTGACACTACTGGCTACCAGCCAGCTGGCGATCGCGCTGGTAAACTGGTTGGCGACGCTGCTAGCATCGCCGCACCCGCTACCACGCATGGACTTCTCGGAGGGCATTCCGGCGTCATATCGTACCTTGGTGGTGGTGCCGACCATACTCACCAGCCCGCACAATATCGAAACACTCCTTGAGGCGCTGGAGGTCAGATTTCTCGCCAATCGTGACGTGCACTTACACTTCGGCCTGTTGACCGATTTTTGCGATGCTGACGCAGCGGTGCTGGAGGGTGACGCAGCGCTGCTTCACCTCGCCAAAGAGCAGATTGAAGCGCTAAATGCGCAATACGCGAACGGCGGCAACGACATCTTCTTCCTGTTTCATCGGCCGCGCCGCTGGAATCCCCACGACCGTATCTGGATGGGTTATGAGCGCAAACGCGGCAAACTGGCAGATCTTAACGCCCTGCTGCGCGAAGGGGGCGGCGATGCCTTCGCGTTGGTGGTCGGTGCGACTGGCGTACTCGCCGGGGTGAAATATGTGATTACCCTGGACACCGATACGCAACTACCACGTGACGCTGCGCGCCAGTTCGTCGGCACCATGGCACACCCGCTGAATCGTCCGGTTTATGACGCGGCGTTGGGACGGGTAATCGCTGGCTACGGTCTTCTGCAACCACGCGTCAGTGCGGGTCTCTCCGGCGCTATCCAGTCACATTATGCACGACTACATGGCGGCGAACCGGGCATCGATCCCTATACCCGCGTTGTCTCCGACGTTTATCAGGATCTGTTCCGCGAAGGCTCGTTCATCGGCAAGGGGATTTACGATATCGATGCCTTCGAAGTGGCGCTTAAGGGGCGCTTTCCCGAAAACCGTATTCTCAGCCATGATCTGCTAGAAGGGTGTTACATCCGCGCAGGGCTGTTGAGCGATGTCCAGTTGTACGAGGCGTACCCCTCCCGCTACGCCGCCGATGTTAACCGCCGCTACCGCTGGATACGCGGCGACTGGCAACTCGCAGGCTGGTTGCTGCCTTGGGTGCCCGGCCCTGCAGGTTGGCATCACCACAATCCGCTTTCGTCACTGTCACGCTGGAAACTATTCGACAACCTGCGCCGCAGCCTAGTGCCAGCAGCGCTGCTGCTGCTGTTACTGCTCGGTTGGACAGGCTTTTCAGCGGCCGCCTTCTGGACCTTGGCGGTGCTCAGTATTCTGCTGGTCCCGGCACTGCTCTCCACCCTGCTCGATGGTTTACGCAAACCGGACGACATGCGACCGGGCCAGCATCTTGCCGCCGCCAGCCGCGCCGCCACGCAGCGCGCGCTGCAGCTTGGCTTTGCCCTAGTGACGCTACCGCACGAGGCGTTCTACAGCCTGGATGCAATATTACGCACGCTGGGTCGCATGCTGTTCACGCACCAACGCCTACTGGAGTGGAATCCCAGCGACGTCCAGGGAGGGACTAGTGTCGCGGGAGGCAGGACGCCGGGAGCGACAGACGTCCAGGGAGGGACTAGTGTCGCGGGAGGCAGGACGCCGGGAGCGACAGACGTCCAGGGAGGGACAGCCGTCCAACAACTCAGCCGCAGCGACTTATCTGCCTCTTTCCGCGCCATGGGCTTTGCCCCGGTGTTTGCTGTTGCGACCGCCACCCTCCTTATGGCTGCCAACCCGGTGGCGTTACTCGTGGCGGGACCGCTCCTAATCCTGTGGCTACTCTCCCCCGCCATCGCTTGGTGGATCAGCCTACCCATCGCGCGACGTAAGGTCACGCTTAGCGCCGTACAAATCCGTTTTCTCGGCCGCATCGCCCGCAAAACTTGGGCGTTCTTTGACTATTTCGTCGGTCCTGAAGATCACTGGCTGCCACCGGACAACTACCAAGAGTACCGCACTGCCGCACTGGCGCACCGCACGTCGCCCACCAACATGGGACTGGCGCTGCTGGCGAACCTGACCGCCTATGACTTCGGCTACATTCCCGCTGGGTTGTTGCTCAAGCGTACGGCACATACACTGACAACGATGACTGGGCTGCAACGCTATAGAGGCCATCTCTATAACTGGTACGACACACAGACGCTGCAAATCCTATGTCCCGCTTACATCTCGACGGTGGATAG
>JADGBN010000120.1 GCA_015231435.1 Gammaproteobacteria bacterium | reverse complement strand
CTTGAGCTCTTTGCTGAGTTGCGGCAACAGGGGATCACCACCCCTTTTATTCTCCTCACCGGAGATGACCCAGCACCGCTGCTTGCTCGGGCGCCGACATTAAACGCCTGCATGACGAAAAGTGGCGTACCACATCCAGACCGACGCCGCGCCCGGAGATCTCGCTAATAATGGCGCTGGTGCTAAAACCCGGCATAAAGATAAGATCCAGCAGGTCACTTTCGCTGAGCTTGTCGGCAAGTTCAGGGGTAATAAGCCCTTTGTGCAGCGCCTTGGCGCGAATTTTTTCATGGTCAAGACCCGCGCCATTATCTGCAACGCTAATAATGACAAGGCTCCCCTCCTGACGCGCGCTAATGGTGATCTCCCCATGTGCCGCTTTACCCCGAGCTTGTCGCTCCTCGGGGGTTTCAATACCGTGGTCAATGGCGTTACGCAACAGGTGTAGCAGGGGATCGCCGAGGCGATCAATAATTTGCCGATCCAGCTCAATTTCACTGCCGCTGATTTTGCACTGCACCTCTTTGCCGATTGATCGCGCTAAATCGCGAACTACCCGAGCGGTTGCATCAAAGACCATCGCCAGAGGTAACATTCGCAGCATTAGCGCCTTTTGACTGAGCGCCTGAAGTAGCAGCTCCTGCCCGGTGACATCATCACGAAAGTTGCGGGCAAGCGGATGCAGCGTCTCAGAAAGCTGTTGCAGAGCGGGGTTGTTATCGGCGCTGGCAAGTTGCTGCAACTGGCGATCAAAGTGGTAAATCTCCTGTTGGCGTTGACGTTGACGGGCGTGGGAGGCGACCATCTCGCCCATTAGCTGAATTAACTCATCGAGTTTATTAAGGCGTACCCGAACAGTGTCGGCGCTTTTAATTTCAGTTGGCGCAGCGGTTGCCGGTACTGGAGTTGCCGATGCAGGCGCGGCGGTGGTCACCGCAGGCTGCTCTTCGGGGGTTGCGGTGCTGGTGGTTGTCGCTGTTGCTGCCGTTTCAGCTGCGGGCGCCGACGGTTGTAAAAAGTGATGTATCGCCTCACTGAGCTCACTGTCCGGGGGCGGCAGGGGCTGCTGGTTGGCAGCAAGATCAACCAGTACCGAAAGGGTATCAATACTACGCTCCATTAGCCGCGCAAGGGGTGGCGTCGGGGAGAGCTTGCCCTCCCGCAGAGCCCCTAGCAGATCTTCAAGTTGGTGGGCGGTATCGCTAATGGTGGTGAGTTTAAGCATCCGCGACGAGCCTTTAATCGTATGCGCCGAGCGGAACAGGGCATTAAGCGGTTCACCCGCCAGCGTGGCGTTGTCAACGTGCGCAATTCCCTGATTCAGCTGGGTGAGATGTTCCCGCGCCTCATCAACAAAGCGGGCGATAAAGCGGCTCATATCGACGGCCATTAGGGTTGCTCCTCACTCAGGCGTTTGAGATTACACTCGCAGAGATAGGCTATCTGCTCCAGCGGTATAGCCAATAGTTGCAGAGACAGAAGTTCAGGGTTACTGCTCTGCCCGCTAATAATTAGCTTTAGCTGTTTTAGGGTTAGGCGATACTCGCGTTCGGCGCGTTGTGACTGCCCTCGGTTGTTGAAAATATCCGCCATCAGATAGTGCGCCAGCCAGTTGGCGGGGGCGACGTAGATCACCTGCTGATACCAGTGGAGTGCCTCTTCAGGAAGATTTTTCCAGCGGCAGATCTGCCCCAGCAGTAGCAGCGTATCAAGGGCCCAGCGATCTTCTGTGAGGGCAGCCTGAGCGGCAATTTCGGCTTCGGCCATCTGTTTTTGGTTAAATAGCATAGCCGCCTGCAACTGTAATAGGGGCAGAGCGGTGCGCCCCTCTTTTTTCGCCGCCTCAATGCCCTGTTGCAGCTCTTTATAACGCTTGGTAAAAAAGAGCTGGCGCAGGGTGGCGTCGCTGGGGGCACCCTCCTGACGTGGTGGTGGCGCTGGCGCTGCAGTGGGCTGTTGCGGCGCGCTGGCAACGGCGGCGGGCGTTGCCATTGGTATTGGCAGGGGTGGCAACCGTGTCAAGTCAGGTCGCGTTATATCGGGCTGCGTTAAATCGGGCAGCGGGGTGACGCGTTGCGGGGCAGCTGGGCGGTGGCTCTGCTGCCAGGAGGGGGCGTGGCCTGTTTCACGACTAAAGTAAAAATTGTTCTGATGCTGGTGCAGATGCAAAATACCAAAGTCATTGGCGAGACTTTCAGTGATTCCGGTGAGCAGAATCCCATGCGGGTTAAGCAGCCGCGCCAGTTGCGTAATAATCTGGTGGCGATGGGTGATGTCAAAATAGATAGAGACATTACGAAAGAAGATAATATCGACATGGTGAAACGGTTGCGGGTAGCTGTCGGCGAGTAGGTTAAGGTGATGAAACTGCGGCTGATCGCGCAGTTTGGCGGCAACCACAAACTCATCCTCTTCCTGGCTGAAGTAGCGCTCCTGTAGCGCCTCTGGCAGCAGGCGAAAGGAGAAGCGGCGATAGCGACCGGCACGCGCTTTGGCAAGCGCCATCTCATCAATATCGCCGCCAATCACCTGAAAGCGTGTTGCTATGGTGTCGCCATAACATTGGTGCAGCGCCATTAGGACGGAGTAGGGCTCTTCGCCGCTGGAGCAGCCGGCACAGAGAATGCGCAGCGGTGCCCGGTTATCACCCCGTTGTTCGTAAAGACGTGGAATAAGAAAATCGGTGAGCAGTTGTAGCTGGCTTGGTTCGCGGTAGAAGTAGGTCTCATTAATCGTTAACAGGTTGATGAGTTGCTGAAACTCATGGCTGTCTGTCTGTAGTTTATTTAGATAGCGGCTGGCATCGACATCAATAAGCGCGTAGCGCTTTAGCAGATTCTGCATAAGCAAAATTTCGTTCTGTCCCTCAAAGCGTAGTCCGGTTCGCGCTTTTATCAGCTTTTTAAAGGGGGCGAGATCGAGTTTGTTGGCAGGGGTGGCAGGCATTATCTAAATGTCACCTATCACGTGGAGCGTAGGCTACGGCGAATGATTGCCCGGGCGATCATGTTCAGCGGCAAGATCTCCTTCACCACCCCGGCCTCAATCGCCAGTCGGTTCATGCCGTAGATAACCGAACTCGCCTCATCCTGAGCAATGGTATCGCCGCCTGCCAGCTGGATATGACGCATCCCCTCGACGCCATCACGTCCCATACCGGTGAGAATAATACCGACAACGCGGTTGCCATAGTGGGCTGCACAGCTATTCAGTAGATGGTCGCAACTGGGGTGATAGATATCTTTTGCATTGTCGCCAGTGAGCGCTATTTGCCGCTGTGCATTCACCGCCACGCGATACTCGGGAGGGGCGATATAGATCACCCCAGGCAGTACCGGCTCTCTATCTGTCGCCAGCCGCACCGGTATTTTGCAGAGTGCTTGTAGCCAGTTGACCATCCCCTCGGCAAAGCCCTTGGCGATATGCTGAGCAATGATCACTGGGTGGGCAAACTCAGCGGGCAGCTCTTTAAGAATCGTCTCAAGCGCCTGTGGCCCTCCGGTGGAGCAGGCAATGACAAACACGGGGCGGCTTGTACCTAGGGCGGTGACCTGGGTGGCTATTTTATCCCGTGTGGTGGGTTTATCGGTCACTGCAATCGGCGTTGGGCGCGGTTCGGCGGCGCAATTGGCAAGGGGCTTCTGATGCTGGCGAATGTGGCGAATCACCAGGACTTCAGAGAGCTTCTCCACCTTGTCACAAAACTGTTTGCCGTCACTGATATCAGGCTTGGCAATCACCTCCAGAGCGCCTGAGCTAATCGCGCGAAACCCCTTTTCTGCGTCGGCCTGACTGCTGACCACCAAAATGGGAATGGCCATCTCGCTCATAATTTGACGAATCGCCGCAAAGCCATCCATCTGCGGCATCTCCAGATCCATGGTAATTAGCGAGGGGCGCAGCGTTTTTGCCAGAGCCACCGCCTCGAGTCCGTTAGCGGCCTCGCCTACCACCTCAATTCCCCCCGTTTCAAGCAGATCACGAATGATCGCCCGCGCCGCGGCGCTGTCATCGGTAATAAGTACCCGCACCTTAGCCATAATGATAAGTTTTCACTGATTGCATGACAGAAGGGTCGTTTAGTTTAATGACCCCCTATATATTATCTTGGAGGGTAATGGCTCGTTGTCAAGATTAAAACGGCCAACATGGGCATTGAGTTTGCTGGAGAGGGAGGTCATGCGTTGCGCCACCCCCTGCACCTGTTCAATGGCTTGGGTGGTATTACCAGAGGCGATAACAATTTCGCGCAGGGCAATCAATACCTGATCGCTGGCACTCTTCTGTTGCTGGGTAGAGAGGGAGATCTGCTCTGCAGAGCGGGTGGTGCGGCTCGCCGCATCGACCAGCTGATTAAGGCGGTTGGCGGTGTCGCTGGAGATATTGACCCCCTCATCAATTCCTGAAGCCCCTTTTTCCGAGGTGATGACCAGACGGCTGATGGAGTCCTGGATTTCGTTGACCTTACGTTCAATCTCCCCGGTTGATTCGGTGACGCTGTCGGCAAGGCGACGGATCTCAGCGGCAACCACGCTAAAGCGTTGTCCCGCTTCACCGGCACTGGAGGCCTCCAGCGCCGCGTTAAAGGCGATAAGTTTAGTCTGGTCAGCAATATTATTAATGATCACCATTACTTTGCTAATCTCTTTAGACTTACTGCCAAGCTGGATGATTTCGCCGAGGCTAAGACGGTTCTCCTCTTTAATTTCGACCATTTTCTGATTAATCGACTGCATCGCCTGTGAACCGGAGCGGCTCTCCTCAAGGGTGAGGTTGGCGATAGAGACCACCTTTTCAGAGTATTCGGCAATTTGTGAAGAGGAGGCGGAGAGCTCCTCCATGGTCGAGGTGATCTCGGCGACGGAGGCGGAGGTTTCGGTCGCCGTTGCGGCCTGACTCTCTACCGCAGAGGCGATCTCCTCGGCCTCATCAGAGACCGCATTGGCATTCACCTGTACTTCAGAAACCAGCTGATGCAGTGCTTTACGCATCGCATCAATCGTCGTTGCCAGCTCGGCAATCTCGTCAAGGCCGGAGATCGGTATTGGTTGCGCGAGGTTGCCCTCGGCGACGCGATTGACACCGACAGCGAGCTCATTGAGGCGACGCCCCAAAGTGCGGGAGCTAATAATTGCAATCACCAGCCCGACCAGCAGGGCCAGCAGCGCGATCATCCATGACTGGTTTTTGGCACTCTGCAGGGCAGCCTCATAGTTACTTCTGTCCATGGCGATCTCGACGACACCCAAGGGATGGTTGGAGTAGTCCATCACCTGACGGGCAAAAATGGCCATCGGCATGCCATTGACCAGTCGCGTTGCATATTGTGTTTTGCCCTGTAGCGCCAACTTCAGTTCATGGGCACTAAACAGGGGTGTCGCTTTTGCGACCTCAGCTAGGGTGGAGGCAAAGGGTTCAAACTTGTCGTCTCTGGCGATAAAGAGGGCGGCATCCACACTGTTTTTGGCTTTAAAGCTATCAAAAAAGGATTGCCCGAAAGACATCCCAAACTCTAACGAACCGAGGTGTTGGTTGCCAAGAAAGACCGGTACCACGCCGCGTGCGCCTAAACCGGCAACGCCAACCTCAAGTCCGGTGGTGTTAACCTTATTCTTATTGGTGTTGACCACGGTATGGCGGAAACTGGAGAGGTCAGCGCCAAATTTCTCCGGTTTGTGCACGCGTAAAAAAGAGGTGGCAGGGGGGGTATGAAACTGAAACTGCTCAAAACCATAACTTTTCTCGCCAATTTTATAGGTGGCCAGTAGCTGATCCCGTAACCAGTCGCGATCACCTGCGGCAAAGTGCTCCTGAATTGTTGGAATGTTGGCCAATAGCGAACTCATCGCCTCGGCAAGGCGGGTCTCGGCGCTAATGTTGGTCAGCAGCGACTCAGCGTGTTGATTAAGTGCATGGCGCTCGGCCTCGGCAATAACCTCTTCTAAATTATTTAGTCCGTTATAGAGCAGTCCCCCCACTACCAGAAGAATGGCGAAGAGCATACCAATCATAATATTGGCCCAGAGGCGGAGGTTTTTAAACATGGCGTTTCCTTGGCAACTACAGGGTGAAAGTAGGGATAAGCGTGATTTGTGGAATTATAAGCGTGCTGTTTGACTGATAGCTAGCGCATTCTTGCCTAGTCACCGTCATGCCCCTTGGCATCGGCGCCGGCGCCGGCGCGTCACAGGGCATGGCGATCCCGAGGCGATATCATGCTGGCGCGACGGCGTTAACCACCTGCTGTCGTACCGTCTCGCAGATCTCCTCATACCCCTCATGATGGGGGTAGAAGGGCGGCATAAATTCAACCTCCACCGGATGGAGTAGTTTTGGCAGATGACGACCGCTGGGCAGTGCTGCGTAGGCGCCTTTAATGGCAACCGGTACGATGGGGACGCCAAGCTCACGACTGAGAATGGCGAAGGTCTTTTTAAACGGACCCACCGTGCCATCCCGGCTACGGGTTCCCTCAGGGAAGATGATAATATTTTTGCCGCTTTTAAGAATGGCGGAGATCTTCTGAATCGCCTGTTTGAGATCCCGATCGATGTCAACGACGATAATATTGTGTCGACGGGCAAGAAACCGCAGCCATCCCTTATTGATATGCTTCTCTTTGGCAAAAAAGTAGGTGTTGCGGTTAATGCGGTTGTTAAGAAATGAGGCGACAAAGAGGCCATCAAGAACACTCTGATGGTTGGGCGCAATAATACAGGGGCCATCCGGTAACATCTCCTGACCACGGGCATTTAGCCGGAAGTAGAGTTGCAGCAGCCGTCGTGAGAGATTTTTAACGCCATTATGAAGAAGCCAGCTGCGGGGAATCGTCATCTCGACCTGTTCACGGATGATCTCCGACCACTCGACAACCGAGAGGGTGACCCGCTGTTTCTTCTCGCGTACATACGCCGCTAACAGCTCTACCGTAGGGTGGAGGGAGAAGGTCTGCTCATTCACCTCAATGCCAAAGGTGCTGCTGAGAAAGGTCTGGAAACTGACCCTGTCCAGCGAGTCAAAACCGAGATCAAGCTCAAGATGATCGCTGGCATAGACGTTCCGGCGGGTCTGCTGCATGAGAAAGTCACGAATCAGACTGTACTCTTCATAGTCGGGGGCGGTGCTCTCCTGGCGTTGCAGGTTGCGCTCCTCTTTTAACGTATGCAGGACAAAGCGCTTGATTTTTCCAAGACGGGTTTTGGGTAGCTCCTCCTGAAGCAGATGGATTCCCGTCAGTTTTTTATAGGGCGCCGCGTTGCGGTTATAGGGGTCGATAACCCGGTTTCTGAAGTACTCTTCGATATTGACCACCCCTGCCTCGCGCACCTTAGCGAAGTTGGGAAAGATCACCACCTGCAGCCGATCATCCTTCTGGTACACCCCCGCCTCGGCGATCAGCGCGCAGGCGTGCAAGAGCTTCTCCTCAATCTCCAGCGGATTAATGTTCTTACCGTTAGAGAGCACGATAATCTCTTTTTTACGCCCGGTGATAAAGATATTTTGCTGATCATCGAGATAGCCGAGATCGCCGGTATGGAGCCAGCCATCCTGCAGGACCTCTGCCGTCTCCTGCGGGCGGTTATAGTACCCCTTCATAATGTTGCGACCACGGGCGACGATCTCCCCATCAACAACCTTCACCTCATTGCTTGACATCGGACGACCGGCGGAACCTATTAGAACCTCACCCGGGCGGGTAAAGGTGATCATCGGTGCCGCTTCGGTCATGCCAAACCCTTCAAGAACCTCAAAGCCAAGCACTCTTAAATTGAATGCGGTCTCCTCTTCGAGTTTGGCGCCACCAC
>JADGBN010000011.1 GCA_015231435.1 Gammaproteobacteria bacterium | reverse complement strand
CCCCTGAGAGTGACCATGGGCGGTATCGACCACCACCACATCGACGCCAGCTGCCGCCAGCAGCGTCACCCGTTCATCGGTACCAACACCGACACCAACCGCAGCACCAACACGCAGTCGCCCCTGATCATCCTTGCAGGCATTGGGTTTATCAGTCGCTTTTTGAATATCCTTAACGGTAATCAGCCCTTTAAGATGGTAGTTATTATCGACCACCAGTACCTTTTCAATACGGTGACGATGCAGCAGTGCCAACACCTCCTCCCGTGAGGCACCTTCACCCACGGTCACCAGACGCGACTTGGGGGTCATTACCGTTGATACCGGGGCATCCAGATGATTCTCAAAGCGCACGTCACGGTTAGTCACTATGCCGACCAGATTATTACCATCCACTACCGGCATTCCCGAGATATTACGTGCGCGGGTCAACTCCAGCACTTCACGAATGGTCGCCTGCGGTGAGATAGTGATCGGATCAGTGACAATACCGCTCTCAAACTTTTTAACCCGTCGGACTTCGTCCGCCTGCTGTTCAGCAGTCATATTTTTATGAATAATTCCGATACCCCCCTCCTGCGCCATGGCAATCGCCAGACGTGATTCGGTCACTGTATCCATCGCCGCCGAGATTAACGGAATATTGAGGCTGATTTCACGGGTTAGCCATGTCCTCAGATCTACATCTTTGGGATGAACCAGCGAGTGTGCGGGGATAAGCAACACATCATCAAAAGTAAAGGCATCCTGACTGATACGCATTGGGGGTTTTTCCATATCGCTGTTAAGAGAGCGAACGATTATACGGAGTAATCATGATCCGGTAAATATGCGCTCTTGCCCACTTCTGGCGAAGGTAACCATGTTAGACCGTTGACATCGTTTGCACTGGCGGCAATACTTAACACTAATTTTATTTGGGAGCACGCGATGAAAAGTGAAGATCTAAAAAAAATGGGGCTGCGTGCCACAGTACCCCGCATGAAAATATTAAAACTGCTTGAAGAGAGTGAAGATCACCACTTAAGCGCTGAAGATATTCATCGCACGATGCTGGCTGCCAACGAAGATGTCGGATTGGCGACCGTCTATCGTGTACTGGCCCAGTTTGAAACGGCGGGCATTATTAATCGCCTCTCCTTCGACACTACCAAAGCGGTTTACGAACTGGATGACAGTGGGCACCACGATCACCTGTTATGCAATACCTGCGGATCGGTCACCGAGTTTGTTGACCCGGAGATAGAACGCTTACAGAAGGAGATTGCCAAAAGCCATGAATTTACAATTAACTACCATGAGATGAATATCTTTGGCACCTGCAGGGCGTGCCGTGAGAAATCAGTGACTGACTGAAACAACAGGGAGAGACCCTCACCCGAGAGTTACCCGAGAGTTACCCGAGAGTTATTAGGTGAGTGGTCTCCCCCTCTTTTTACCTATACCCAAACTACTTGGAAATGCAGGTAGGCGGCAAAGTCGCGAATCCCCATGAGCATAGGTTAACTATGTGATTGGGGTGAGCGACTGAAGCGTGCGCAGCCTGCCTTTGGTGCAACGACCCTGCAATTTCAAGTAGAAAGGGTATAAACATTAAAACTGATAACCGAAGCGCAACGCGCCGCCTATCTCATCACTGCCAACCGCAACCGCCAGATCAACGGCGTTAAAGAGACCAAAACCAACTGTTGCCACGCTGCGGTCACTATTGCCGACATCTGCACGATACCCGACCCGCAGTTTTGCCCAGTCAATGGGGATAAACTCAGCACCCAGTGCAATTTGCCGCGAATCATCGCCAAGGCCTGCCGCCGCATTCGCGGTTAGATCAATATCTGCCGCCAAAAGATACCAGTCACTCTGAAAAGCGATACCTGCCCGCGCCATCGGTTTGACATCAATGCTACGCCCGCTCTTAACACCGAATCTTTCAAACTCATAGGTTTGGCCAATAAGATTTTTAATCACAAACCCTGCGCGCCAACCGGGTGCGGGCATATAACTGGCGCCCAGATCAAGATTGAAATCGCTGTAATCCGCCGTGTAATCATCATCTGTTGCATCGCCAGAGTCGGAATCATTCACCGTCTCGCTATACTCAATCACCGTTGTTTTGACAATTTTCGGGGTCACCCCAAAAAGAACGGACTGCCCTTCGATCATTCGCTCAGTTGCAAAAGAGAGCGCAACCTCACTCATCACTAGGCCAGTCACCGCAACCGATGAGTCTAAATCCTGATCAGAATCAAAAGTCACCTGACCCGTCGCATCAATATAGTTAAGACTGGCATAGCAACTTGCAGGAATCACCTCTGAACCCCCGGCATAGGTTGCCTGTGCATCCGCAAGGCAGGTAGCAAAGCTGTCGACATCATCCGCAAGCTTATCTAATACGGCTGCATCGCGATAGTAGATGCCGCCGGCAAGTGAACCCGTTGCCCCTAAACTAATTGCCATCCCTAACTGCCTATCGGCACGACCGAAAACAGCACCGCCACCCAGATCAAGCCCAAAGGGCGTATCGGAGATATCAATCAAGCCACCATTTAACTCCCTAGCACGGTTAGCGACATCACGATACTGTCCTGGCAGCATGGTGTCCGTTGGGTCAGGGTCATTGGGAATGGCATTTATCGCCTGATCAAGCTTATCCACATAGTCAGCATCCTCAAAATCGATAAAATCCTGAAAGCCATAACCGCTTACCCCGAAATAGGGGAAGGAGATACCATAACTACCCTGCTCCTGCGGTAGCGCCAACATCGCCGGGTTATAGGCGGTCGCGCTCATCACATTAGCGCTGGCGACACCGGTTCCGCCCATCGCTAGGGCACGCGGGTCCATACTGTTAAAGGGCAGGGCATAGATCTCTGCCGAAAAAGCAGCAATCACCGCTGCGGTAATTATCGGTAAACGTTGTTTTTCTGGTCTGTTCATCCTCTTCTCCTGAAGTTAACCTTGATTAGCTAAGTTGCCTAGTTCTAAGTGGTTTAGAATAACAGCATCATTTTTTCACGTCTACGAACAATTATTCAGGAACTTTTTAATGAATCAGCTTCTCGCCATTAGTGCAGGTGGCGCAATTGGTGCGGTTTTACGTTTTGTTCTCTCAAACGGCATACACCAACTGCTGGGGCGGGGCTTTCCCTACGGCACCTTAACCGTGAATGTGCTAGGTTCACTATGCATGGGATTAGGATATGTTTTACTTATTGAGCAGTTACCCCACAGCACACTCTGGCGTTCGTTTCTGCTGGTTGGCGTATTGGGTGCCCTGACCACCTTCTCGACCTTTTCCATAGAGACACTGCTGCTGTTGGAACAGGGGAAGATAGTACGTGCAGCAATTTCGGTGGCCGCTAATCTGCTACTGTCACTAATGGCTGTCTGGTTGGGTATTCAGTTGGGGCGGATGCTATACCCTTAACGACTACTATTGCGCGGTCTCAAGTGCTTTTGCAATTTGCTCAGGAAGAAAAAGGGTCGGCTCTACCCGCTCGCCATTAAGACTAACGCTCCAGTGCAGATGCGGCCCCGTCGCGCGCCCCGTCATGCCAACAGTCGCTAGCGGTTGTCCGCGTTTTACTTGGTCGCCAGACTTCACTTTCATGGTATCTAAATGGCAAATCATCGATACTAGACCCTGGCCATGGTCAATGAATAGCGTGTTTCCGTTAAAAAAGAAGTCACCTGACTCGGTCACCACGCCATCAGCCGGTGATAGCACCAGCTCACCTTTATTCGCCGCAATATCGATACCACTGTGTGGCGCGCGCGCCTCGCCATTAAAAAAGCGGCGTTTACCAAAGGGGCTACTCATCGGCCCCGCAACAGGAAGGATAAACTCGCTACTGCCCGCCACCGTCTCCTGCCAATGGTTGAAGGCGGTACGACTGCGCTGCTGTTCACTACTAATACGACTCATATCACGCTCAAGCGGATTCACCTTACGCTTATCTTTTAGGGTGATATGCTGCTCGAGATACTTTTTATCGGCGATAGTAAAAGCGATCTCCCGCGATTGCGGTTGACTGCCGGAACGATCTTTAACCACGAGTTTGCCTCTACCTGGCTTGGTGCTTAGACCTAAACCGATTTCTGCATACCAGACACCCTCAACTGAGGTCACCCGTACCCGGCGGTTATTATAAAATGCTTGAGGCGCCGCACTGGCAGCCCCTAGGGAAATAGTCACAACACCACCCGGAACCGCATCGCTGCGGGGGAGCGCGTAAAGAGATTTGGATAGCAGCAGCAATCCCAGAATGGGTAGAGCTATTTTTAGAAAATGGGGCATAACATGACGCCGTTGCTTAAAAAGAGAAGAGTTTAAAACAGCCTGTAGCGCAGTCACTCACTGCACTACAGGCAATTTAGCGAAAAATTACTCGCCGCCCTCTTCATAAACAGCTTTCATACTCAGGCGAATGCGTCCCTGACGGTCAACTTCAAGAACCTTAACCCTAATGGTGTCGCCTTCAGAGAGTTTGTCGCTCACCTTCTCGACCCGCTCATCAGAGATTTGTGAAATATGAACCAAACCATCCTTACCGGGAAGAATCGTCACAAAGGCGCCAAAGTCCATTAGCTTAACCACTTTGCCATCGTAAATCATTCCGACTTCAACGTCGGCGGTGATCTGCTCAATGCGACGACGCGCCTCCTGACCAGCGGCATTATCGACAGAGGCGATCTTAACCATGCCATCATCAGTTATCTCAATACTGGCGCCGGTCTCTTCGGTCAGGGCACGAATAACCGCCCCGCCCTTACCGATCACATCACGAATCTTCTCAGGATTAATTTTGAAGGTGATATAGCGGGGAGCGAACTCAGACATTTCGAGTCTTGGTGTAGAGATAACTTTATTCATCTCACCAAGAATAAAAATCCGCCCAGCATGTGCCTGCTTTAGCGCCTGCTCCATGATCTCACGGGTGATCCCCTCGATCTTGATATCCATCTGCAGTGCGGTGATGCCGTCAGCGTTTCCGGCAACCTTAAAGTCCATATCACCTAAGTGATCTTCATCACCGAGAATATCGGTGAGTACGGCATACTTGTCACCCTCTTTAATCAACCCCATGGCAACACCGGCCACCGGCGATTTCAGCGGCACGCCGGCATCCATCATCGCCAGACTACTGCCGCAGACACTGGCCATTGAGCTTGAGCCGTTTGACTCGGTAATTTCCGAGACCACACGAACGGTATAGGGGAAATCCTCAAGCGTTGGCATCACTGCAGCAACACCGCGTTTTGCTAAACGGCCGTGACCGATTTCGCGCCGACCAGGATTTCCGGTACGCCCAGTTTCGCCCACACTAAAGGGAGGGAAGTTGTAATGCAACATAAAGGTATCTTTATGTTCACCTTCAATCGCATCAATAATTTGTGCATCACGCGTCGTACCGAGCGTCGTCACCACCAGCGCCTGTGTCTCTCCGCGGGTAAAGAGTGCCGAACCATGTACCCGATTAAGTACCCCCGTACGCACGGTGATGGGGCGCACCGTATGATTATCACGACCATCAATACGCGGTTGCTGGTCAATAATGCGTCCGCGAACAATCTTCTTCTCAAGCTTGCCGACCGCCTCAGCCACCAACGCTTCATCCCAGCAGGGGGTGCTCTTTGCATCGCTAAGTTTGGCCACAATCTCATTACGAATAGTATTAAGCTGCTCGTAACGAGCCTGTTTATCGCTCACCTGATAGGCTGCAGTCAGTGATGCCGTCGCTGCGCCGGCAACCGCCTCCACCAATGCCACATCACTTTGCGGTGGCAGCCATACCCAGTCAGGTTTACCAACGGCGGCTTTAAGCTCTTTAATCGCGGTAATTGCAGACTGCATCGCTGTGTGACCAAACATCACCGCGCCAAGCATCACCTCTTCGCTTAATAGCTTAGCCTCAGACTCTACCATCAGTACCGCACTCTCGGTACCGGCGACCATCAGATCCAGTTCTGAATCTACGAGCTGACTCATTGACGGGTTAAGAATATAGGCACCGTTTTTATAACCGACCCGCGCCGCACCAATCGGTCCCTTAAAGGGAACGCCGGAGATAGCCACCGCTGCCGAAGCACCCAACATCGCCACCAACTCTGCATCAATATCCGGATCAAGCGAAACCACCGTCGCAATCACCTGAACCTCATTATAAAACCCCTTGGGGAAGAGCGGTCTTAAGGGGCGGTCGATAAGACGTGATGTCAGTGTCTCTTTCTCACTCGGGCGACCTTCACGGCGGAAAAAGCCCCCGGGAATACGCCCTGCGGCATAGGTCTTCTCCTGATAATTGACCGTCAGGGGGAAGAAATCGCGACCCTCGCGCTCTTCACGCTCAGCAACACAGGTCACCAGCACAGTGGTGTCCCCCATGCTACAGATCACCGCTCCGGTGGCCTGACGTGCGATTTCACCGGTCTCAAATCTTACGGTATGTTCCCCGAACTGGAACTCTTTAATGGTGGGCGTCACAATACATTCCTGTTTACTGGTAGTTGTCAATCTTAATCATGGGCAAACTGCACCATGCCAGACTCCCACCCGCTATCTGCCCCACACATCGTGTGACCGGGTGGTGAATAAGTTGTTTGGCGTGCGCAGCGCGTACGCCAGAAACACTACTTGCGTATGCCGAGGCGGCCAATAATGGTGCGATAGCGCTCTACATCACTATTCTTTAAATAGTCAAGTAGTTTGCGACGCTGACTCACCATTCGCAGCAAGCCGCGACGTGAGTGGTGATCGTGAATGTGATCCTTAAAATGACTGGAAAGACCGTTTATATCCGCCGATAGCAGAGCGATCTGCACTTCAGTTGAACCGGTATCTCTCTCATTAGCACCGTACTCCCTGACGATACCCTGTTTCTGCTCATTCGTTAATGCCATGAACTTTACTTGCCCTCTAAACTTAAGGTTTCCTGAATAAATAAGGGCGCAATTCTACCTGTATTCACCACGGTGTTACAGATATATTTAACCCACACCTGCCTGCTAACCTGTTTTGTCCAGTCCGCCACTGGCGGCATGCTGCACAAAAAGTCGTTTGGGAGCGACCCTGCCATCCTCAAGAATAGCCCCAACTCCCATAAATTCACCCGCTTGCGTGAAAATCCTCACCCATCCGGCATCCGGTGCCCGCGGGATCTGTACCGCCTGCCCCTGCTGCAGATAGAAAAGTCCTGTCGTGGTGACGGTGACCGCCGGCCACCCCTGCAACGCCTCCTGCATCGGTAGTAACAGGGCGTCAAGTGCTGCAAATCCATCCTCCGCCGCACTGCTAAGCGCTGCCATTGTCACCATTTGTGACATCGCAAAAGGGCCGACCTGCTCGCGCTGCAATGCACTTAAATGGGCACCGCAACCCAGCGCCTCACCAATATCCTCAACTAAGGTACGGATATAGGTCCCTTTACTGCAGGAGACGACAATCTCAAGTTCATCTGCGCTCAGACGCTGTAGCGCCAAATGGTAAATGGTGACCTGACGTGGTTCGCGAACCACCTCCTTGCCCTCTCGCGCCAACTTATAGAGCGGCACCCCATCTTTTTTCAGCGCCGAGTACATCGGCGGGATCTGCATAATTTTACCGCAAAAACGTGCAATCACCGCATTTAGCGTCGCCTCACTATACTCCTCCACAGGACGCTGCTGGACAATCGTCCCCTCACCATCGGCGGTGGTGGTGGTGATACCGAGTTTGCATCGTCCACGATACTGCTTGTCAGCATCGAGTAAAAAAGCGGAGAGTTTGGTAGCCTCACCAAAACAGATCGGCAACATTCCCGTTGCCAACGGGTCAAGACTTCCCGTATGACCCGCCTTGCGCGCCTGGTAGATCCCCTTCACCTGCTGCAGCGCTCTGTTGGAGGTGATGCCCAGTGGTTTATCGAGCAGCAGAATAGCGTTTAACGGACGACCACGCTGTTTGCGACTAAGTCCCATCGTCTTCTGCACCCGTTGCTGCTATGTCAGTAGGGTTATCCGAGACAGTGCGATCCGCCGCTACCGCCTGATGAATAAGCGCTGAAATGCGGTTACCCCGATCCAGTGTCTCATCAAAATAGAACTTAATCTGCGGCGCAATACGCAGCGACATACGGTGGGCAATTTCACGCCGCAAAAAACCCGCCGCATGATTTAGCGCCTTGACCGCCGCCGCCATATCATGCGCAGGATCAAGATGTGAGACATAGACCCGCGCATAGGCGAGATCCCGACTCACCTCAATATCAGAGATCGTTAACAGGTGATCAACACGCGGATCTTTGACCTCAAAATGGACAAGCTGCGAAAGTTCACGTTGCAACTGCTCCGCAACACGCCGACTCCGATCAAAATCTTTTGCCACACCCGCGTCCTAAAGTTCGCGCTTTACAGCAATACGTTCAAAGACTTCAATCTGGTCGCCAGCGCGCACATCATTGTAATTTTTAACCCCAATGCCGCACTCTGTTCCCGACTTCACCTCACTGACATCATCCTTAAAGCGTCGCAATGACTCCAGTTCACCCTCATAAATAACCACATGGTCACGTAATACACGAATCGGATTATGACGTTTAACCGTCCCCTCGGTGACAATACAGCCAGCAATAGCGCCAAACTTTGGTGAGCGGAAAACATCACGCACTTCAGCAAGGCCAATGATCTCCTCCTTAAATGAGGGGGCGAGCATGCCGGTCATCGCACTTTTCACCTCATTAATCAGGTCGTAGATAACGCTGTAGTAGTGCAGATCAAGACCATACTCATCAATGATACGTTTAGCACCGGCATCGGCACGCACATTAAATCCGAGAATAATGGCGTCAGAGGCACTGGCAAGCTGAGCGTCGGATGCGGTAATACCGCCGACACCTGAAGCGACAATCTTCACCCGCACTTCACTGGTTGACAGCTTGGTCAGCGCATCGCTAATCGCTTCAACCGAACCCTGAACATCAGCCTTAATAACGATATTCAGAATACTGATATCGCCCTCATCCATTTTGGTAAACATATCTTCAAGCTTTGACTTCTGCTGCTTGGCGAATTTAACCTCACGGAACTTGCCCTGGCGAAACAGCGCTACTTCACGCGCCTTACGCTCACTTGCGACAGCCACTGCCGCCTCACCAGCGGTTGGTGCGCCGGTTAAGCCCTGGATCTCCACAGGAATAGAGGGGCCCGCAACATCAATTGATTTTCCGTTCTCGTCACTCATCGCGCGAATTCGGCCAAACTCCTGACCGGCGAGTAGAATATCACCCCGTTTCAGGCAACCACTCTGCACCAGCACCGTGGCCACCACGCCTCGCCCCTTATCAAGGCGCGACTCAATCACAACGCCTCGCGCTAACCCCTCATCAGCAGCCTTAAGCTCTAGAACCTCGGCCTGAAGAAGAATCTTTTCGAGAAGTTCGTCAATGCCCTGTCCGCTTTTTGCCGAGACGTAAGCAAACATCGTATCGCCACCCCAATCATCAGGGACGACACTCTCTGCAACCAGTTCGTTTTTAACCCGATCTGGGTCAGCACCGGCCTTATCCATTTTATTCACAGCAACAATTAACGGAACTTCGGCGGCCCTAGCGTGCTGTATCGCCTCTTTAGTCTGCGGCATGACGCCATCATCGGCGGCAACCACAAGGACCACAATATCTGTCGCCATTGCGCCGCGTGCACGCATCGCGGTAAAGGCGGCGTGACCGGGAGTATCAAGAAAAGTGACCATGCCGCGATCGGTATTCACATGATAGGCACCGATATGCTGGGTGATACCACCCGCCTCACCCGAAGCAACCCGGCTCACCCTGATGTGATCAAGCAGCGATGTTTTACCATGATCGACGTGACCCATAATGGTCACCACCGGAGCACGTGGTTTCAGTTCATGGGTATCGCTGCTGCTATCCATAAGCTCCGACTCAATGGCATCATCCTTCACAACGGTTGCCTTGTGACCCATCTCCTCAACCAAAACGCTGGCGGTCTCCTGATCCAGCACCTGATTAATGGTGACCATTGATCCCATCCCCATCATCACCTTAATCACCTCGGCGGCCTTAACGCTCATGCGTTGTGCCAGCTCGGCAACCGTAATCGTCTCGGGAATCAGGACATCACGGCTAATCGGTGCTGTCGGACGCTCAAACTCATGTAAAGGAGCGCTGCTAACGACACGCCGGTCGCCAGGCTTTGTACTCTTTTTACGACGACCGGTTTTTCCTTCAGCGATATGCAGCTCTTTGGGCTCACTCTCGTTACTACGCGATTTCTTTCTTTTTTTAGTGCTATTGTTGGCACTATCGCTGCGCTTACGCGGATCTTCGACAACGGCAACAACCGCTTTCTCACCCGTTGCAGCCCGCTGTGCACCCGCGATTCGCCGACGATTCTCCTCTTCGCTGCTGCGCTTAACCTCAGCTTCTGCTTTTTTGGCCTCCTCGTCACGCTTTGCCGCTTCAGCTTCAGCCTGTTTCTTAAGCTCCTGCTGCCGCTGCTCCTCCTCAGCCTGTTGTCGCCGCTTCTCTAATTCGCGCTCAAGGATCTCTTCATTAATCTGTTGTTCTAAACGCTGCGCAAGATTGCTGTCAATTTCTGGCGGTTCTGCCTCATCAGCACTGGGGCTACGCTTAATATAGGTGCGTTTTTTACGCACCTCGACCTTCACGGAACGATTGCGTCCAGCAGTACCTGGCGTCTGTTTCAATTCGCTGGTTGAACGCCGGTTTAAAGTGATTTTTCGCGGTGTAGCGTCTTCACTCTCAGCTTTTTCAACAGGCTGCTCACTGCCCTTACCATGCTGTCGTCGCAAATAGGTGAGAAACTCTACCTTATCTTCGTGACTTAACAGATCATCATCACTTTCGACCTGAATGCCAGCATCATTCAACTGTTGACGCAGTCTATCAATGGGGACATCTATGGTTTGGGAAAATCGCGCTACGGTCGTTTCTGACATACAAGCTCTCCTCGTTCAGCTATTTTACTGCGCCTGATGTCGCAGTCGCAGTCGCCGATTCGGCAAACCACGGCTCACGCGCCTTCATAATTAAGGCCGCCGCGGCCTCATCTTCAAGATCAACCATCGCGGTCAACTCGTCCACGGCCAGTTCGGCCAAATCATCCATAGTGTAAATTTTGTGCACTGCGAGTTTATCAGCTATCAGCTGACTCATCCCCGGCATCTGCAGCAGATCTTCGCTACTCTGTTCGGTATGCTCCTCAACACTAATGTCACGAATGACAATCGCATCGCGTGCCCGGGAGCGTAGCTCTTCAACAGTATTTTCATCAAACTCCTCTATCGCCAACATCTCCTGTACCGGAACATAGGCCACCTCTTCAAGGGTGGTAAATCCCTCTTGTACAAGAACGACCGCAACATCCTCATCGACATGCAACTGCTGCATAAACTGTGCAATCTGGCGTTCGGCTTCCGCCTCGCTCTTCTGCCCCGCCTCCTCTTCCGTGAGAATATTAAGGTTCCAGCCCGTCAGCTCACTGGCAAGACGCACATTCTGGCCATTACGCCCGATGGCCTGAGAGAGCTGCTCCTGCGCCACTGCCACATCCATGCTATGGCTCTCTTCATCCATCACAATCGAACGGACTTCGGCAGGTGCCATAGCATTAATGACAAACTGGGCATTGTTGTCGCTCCAGAGGACAATATCCACCCGCTCACCATTCATCTCATTGGTCACCGACTGCACCCGAGAGCCGCGCATACCCACGCAAGCACCCACCGGATCAATGCGTTGATCACGACTGCGTACTGCAATCTTGGCGCGCAGTCCCGGATCACGCGAGGCGGCAATTAGGTCAATAACCCCTTCACCAATTTCCGGAACCTCGACTTTAAAGAGCTCAATCAAAAATTGTGACATGGTGCGACTGACAAAGAGTTGCGGACCCCGCAACTCCGAACGCACCTCATAGAGATAGCCTCGTAATCGATCCCCCGGGCGCACTGACTCACGCGGAATCGAGTGTTCGCGCGGAATGAAGGCCTCAATATTATCGCCGATATCGAGCGTGATATTGCCACGCTCTGCACGTTTAACAATGCCGCTAATAATTTGCCCGACACGGTCGCGATAACGGTCAACCACCTGGGCGCGCTCAGCTTCGCGTACTTTCTGCACCATCACCTGTTTTGCCGCTTGTGCAGCAACACGACCAAAGGCGACTGACTCAATCTCCTCCTCAATAAAATCACCCGGCTGCAGTTCGGGGTTATCCTCCCGTGCAGCACTAAGGGTAATTTCACGCTCTGGTGCTTCAAGCTGATTGGTTTTACTGTCATCCATCACCATCCAGCGACGGTAGGTCAAATAAGCCCCTGAGTGACGATCAATACTCACGCGCACGTCGATATCACCCAAACGGTTCTTTTTGGTCGCAGAGGCCAGGGCAAACTCCATCGCCGTAAAGATGATCTCTTTATCGATCCCCTTCTCATTGGAGACGACATCAATAACCTGCAAAATCTCTTTATTCATACTGTTCATTCTGCCGCTCTACTCCAGCTTATGCTACATCTATGTAAAGTTTGGACTGCCACCGCTCACTGAACTACCAGCGATGGATGACATTCGCCTTATTAATCTCGGAATAACTGAACTCGGCATGACCGTTTTCATCTTCCAGGGTGATCTTTTCTGCGGTTGCACCCGTTAACACCCCACGAAATTTACGCCGACCATCACGCGCCCGTGCAAGATGCAGGTTTATCTCTTTACCAATCTGTTTAAGATAGTGTTCTGGGGTAAACAGTGGTCTATCAATTCCGGGGGAGGAGATCTCCAGCGTGTACTCCTCACTAATCGGGTCTTCGATATCAAGAACCGCGCTTACCTGATAACTAACCTCAGCACAGAGATCTGCATCAACCCCACCTTCCCGGTCGATATAAACACGCAGTAACGAGTGCTTGCCCTGCCCATGAAACTCAACGCCCACCAGCTCCACGTCCATTGCCGTAATTGCAGGTTTTATTATCTCTTGAATCTGCTCTTCACGCTGTCCCACGGCAATCACTTTTCCTCTGATAGTCTTAATTATTAAATAGCTATGATCAAAAAATGGGCCAATGGCCCATCCTGAATACGCTGTTGCTTATCAACGATGACGTCAACACCAATAAAAAAGCCCCGTAAACGGGGCCCCTTCCATGTTCAGTTTCTCAACCTACACCTGTAAGTTGGTAGCGGGGGCAGGATTTGAACCTACGACCTTCGGGTTATGAGCCCGACGAGCTACCGGACTGCTCCACCCCGCAACTGAATGAGTCCGCATTATAGCGGCTTATTTAATTATTGCAAGCATTAAATAATTTCACTCTCTGTCAGAAGAGCAGACTAATAGATAAAGGCACTCTGACACAGGTTCATGAGTGATTCGGGAAATAGCCCCAGCAGCAGTACCAGCATCGCATTGGCAATAAAGATAACTTTAAGATCATTCGCCGGCTTCAGCTCACGGCGCTCCGTCGGTTTATCAAAATAGATAATTCTAATCACCCGCAGATAGTAAAAGGCACCAACCACCGAAAAGAGAACCGCCAGCACCGCGAGTTGATAGTACTCCACAGCCACGATCGCCTGAATCACTGCCAGTTTCGCCCAGAAGCCGAGCAACGGTGGCACCCCTGCCATAGAGAACATAATAAACAGCATCATCAGGGCAATGATTGGGCTGCGCTCGTTAAGCCCGGCATAATCACTCAGCTCATCCGCCTCAAAACCCTGACGACTCATCACCAGTACCATGGCAAAACCACCTAGACTCATGATCGCGTAAACAATTGCATAATAGAATGCCGCTGCATACCCCTCAGGCGTTGCAGAGAGCACACCGAGAAGGAGAAAGCCGATATGAGAGATCCCCGAATAGGCAAGCATCCGTTTGATATTCAGCTGCGCGATGGCAATCACATTACCCAGTACAATCGATAACACCGCAATAATCACCAGCATATCGCTCCATGCTGACGCCAGTGCCGGCAGGGCATCGACCAGCAGGCGGATCATTAGCACAAAGGCGGCGAGCTTGGGCGCACTGCTTAAAAAGAGGGTGACACTGGTTGGCGCACCGTGATAAACATCGGGAACCCACATATGAAACGGTGCCGCACCGAGCTTAAATGCCACGCCGACCATTAAAAAGACTAGGCCAAAAATGAGTACCAGTGAGTGACCTGAACCCTCCGCTACCGCATCACGGATCTCCCAGAGATTGAGCGTACCGGTTGCACCGTAGATCATTGACATACCGTAAAGCAGCATCGCCGAGGCCATCGCGCCCAACACAAAATACTTCATCGCCGCCTCTGCCGCCTGTGACGAGTCACGCCGTAACCCGACCATCGCATAGAGTGAAAGCGAGAGCAGTTCCAACCCAAGATAGAGTGTCAGCAGTGAGTGGGCGGAGGCAAGCACCATCATTCCCAGCACGGCGGTTAGCCCGAGAACAAAATACTCGCCGCGATACATATCACGCTCAATTAGGTAGCTTCGCGAATAGGCAAAGGCGACCATCGACACCAGATAGATAAACAGCTTGGTCAGCGATGCCAGTGGATCAATAATAAAATGACCGTTAAAGGATAGCGCGACATCAGCCCCCATCACCGCCGCCGTGGCAATCGCCGCCAACACCAGTGTTGCCTGGGTCATTAGGTAGGTAACCACCCGTCCCTTGTCACTAATAAAGAGGTCGGCAATTAGAATGATGGAGATCATCCCGAGGAGAATCATCTCGGGTAGTGCCAGGGAAAATTGCGGGTGGATAAAATTCATGGATGCTTCCGTTTACAATTTTGAGATGGCAATGTGCTGTAACAGGTGCGCCACCGAAGCGTGCATCACCTCGAGAAGTGGCGCAGGCCAAAGACCCAGCAGCAGCACGGCAAGGGCAAGAAGTGACATAAAGAGTAACTCGCGTCCGTTTATATCCTGCATGGTCGCCACCTTATCGCTTACCACTGGGCCAAAGATCACCCGCTTTACCATCCACAGGGTGTAGGCTGCGCCTAGAATTAGGGTTAGCGCCGCAATTAGGGCAATCCAGAAGTTTGCCTTAAAGGCGCTGACAATCACCATAAACTCGCCAACAAAGCCCGCCGTCCCGGGCAGCCCGGCATTGGCCATGGCAAAGAGAACGACAAAACCGGCAAACTTTGGCATCTGGTGTACCACCCCACCGTAGGCGGAAATTTCGCGTGAGTGAATACGGTCATACATCACCCCAACCGCAAGGAACATCGCCCCAGAGACAAAGCCATGGGCAATCATCTGCACCATCGCCCCCTCCATTCCCATCGCCGCACCCTGCCAAGAACCTGTCGACTGATAGATGGTAAAGGGGATAAAAAATCCCAGGGTGACAAAACCCATGTGGGAAATCGATGAGTAGGCAATCAGCTTTTTCATATCCTGTTGCACCAGCGCGACAAAACCGATATAGCCAATCGCAATGAGCGACAGGAGAATCATTAACTCATCCAGCGCCTGACTGGCATCTGGGGCGATAGGTAGCGAGAAGCGGACAAAACCATAGGCACCCAGTTTGAGCATAATCGCCGCAAGAATGACCGATCCCCCTGTCGGCGCCTGGACATGCGCATCAGGCAACCAGGTATGCACCGGCCACATCGGCACCTTAACGGCAAAGGCGAAGAGGAACGCGAAGAATATCAGCACCTGCGCGGAAAGGGTCAAACCCGCCGTATGCATCTCTAAAATGGCAAAGCTGCCAATTTCAAGATAGAGATAGATAAGCGCAACCAGCATAAAGAGCGAGCCAATAAAGGTATAGAGGAAGAACTTAATCGTCGCATAGACACGGTTATCGCCACCCCAGATACCAATAATTAAAAACATCGGGATTAGCATCGCTTCCCAGAAAACATAGAAGAGCATCGCATCAAGCGAGGAGAAGACACCAATCATCAACCCCTCCATAATCAGGAAGGAGGCCATATATTGCGCGACTTTAAAGGTGATAACCTCCCAACCGGCGATCACCACAATAATAGTCATAAAGGTGGTCAGCAGAATGAGCGGCATTGAGAAACCATCGACACCCAGATGATAATTGACCTCTACCGTCGTTATCCACGGCGCGAGTTCGGTAAACTGCATCTGCCAACTGCTACTATCAAACTGAGTAAAGAGGGGAATGGAGGCAACAAAGGTGACCAGCGACACCAGCAGCGCGATCACCTTCGCTTCAAACCCATTGTTGCGCTCACTACCGACCATGAGCACCAGCAGACCGCCGACAATTGGCAGCCAGATGGTAATGCTTAGCAGAGGTAAATCAGCGAACATGCATACCGTCCTTAAGTAACGACCCTAATTACACAATAAAGTAGAGAAAGAGGCCGAGGAGACCCAGAATCATGGTAAAGGCATAGTGGAAGAGATAGCCCGACTGTATATGACGCAGAACAGACGCCACCCAACCAACCGAGCGCGCACTACCATTAACCATCCAGCCATCAATCACCATCGTGTCGCCAAAACGCCACAAACCCATTCCTAACCAACGACTGCCACTGCCAAAGATGCCCGCAGCCAAACTGTCCATATGGTACTTATTTAGCAGCAGTTGATGCAGCCAAGAGAAGCGTTCTGCGAGCATCGCGGGAATCCAAGTCGCACGCATATAGAGAACATAGGCAGTCGCCACCCCTGCAGCCGCCAACCAGAATGGCGCAGTCAGCAGACCATGAAGAATCATTGCGAAGGCGCCATAAAAATTGGCACCCAGCACCGCGAGCACATCATGTGACTTGGCAACCTCGATACTGCCTGCAAAGAAGCTCCCAAAGGCGAGCTCATCAACCATTAGGTAACCAATCACAACCGAAGGTATTGCCAGCAGTATCAGCGGCAGGGTGACCACCCAGGGCGTCTCGTGGAGATGGTGTCGGGTATGCTCATCCATCCGCTCCTTGCCATGAAAGACAAGAAAATACATGCGAAAGCTGTAGAGCGCGGTAATAAATACCCCCGCCAGCACCGCTGCATAGGCAAAACCGGAACCCGGCAGTTGCGACTGACCAACCGCCTCAATAATCAAATCTTTAGAGAAAAAGCCGGCAAATCCCGGTGCGCCAATTAGCGCCAAAGAGCCGATTAACGAGGTAATCCAAGTAATTGGCAGATACTTACGCAGGCCGCCCATGTTGCGCATATCCTGATCATGATGCATGGCGATAATCACTGAACCCGCCGCAAGAAAGAGCAGAGCCTTAAAGAAGGCGTGGGTCATTAGATGAAAAATACCCGCAGCGTAGGCACTGGCACCAAGCGCAACGGTCATATAACCGAGCTGTGACAGTGTTGAGTAGGCGACAACTCGCTTAATGTCATTTTGCACCAAACCAAGAAAGCCCATAAAGAGCGCCGTAATCGCACCAATTACCATAATAAAGCTCAGCGCGGTTTCAGAGAGCTCGTAAAGCGGAGAGACTCGCGCCACCATAAAGATACCTGCGGTCACCATGGTCGCTGCATGAATTAGCGCCGAGATCGGGGTCGGGCCCTCCATTGAGTCGGGCAGCCATATATGGAGAGGGAACTGCGCCGACTTACCCATGGCACCAATAAATAGCAGGATGCAGATGAGGGTCATTAAACTCCACGCAGAACCAGGAATCACCTCGACCATCACATCCTTATGCAGGTGCGCGTTCTCAAATACCGTCACATAATCGAGGGAGTTAAAGTACATCAACACCGCTGCAATGCCCAAGAGAAAACCAAAGTCACCCACACGGTTCACCAGAAACGCCTTCAAATTGGCGTAGATCGCACTCTCGCGAACTGACCAGAAGCCAATCAGCAGATAGGAGACCAGACCAACCGCCTCCCAGCCAAAGAAGAGCTGTAAAAAGTTATTGGCCATGACCAACATTAACATCGAGAAGGTAAAGAGTGAGATATAACTAAAGAAGCGCTGATAACTGTTACGTCCGGCAAGGCTCTCCTGCGGCCAGTTGTGCGCATCATCGGCCATATAGCCTATGGTATAGATATGCACCATCAGTGAGACAAAGGTCACGACAACCATCATTAACACCGTCAGGCGGTCAACCAGAAATCCCACCTCAAAACGGATACCATCAGAGACCAGCCAGGTATAGACACTCTGATTGATAGTTGCGCCACCCGCGAAGACGAGGTGATTAAAAAGGTAAAGCGAGAGAAAGAGCGAGACCGCTACCCCGGTGATGGTTACGCGATGCGCCCCTTTCCGCCCCAACGTATCACTCATTAACCCTGCCAACGCCGAACCCAACAGCGGTGCGAGAACGATGGCCAGTGTCAGATTTTCCATATCACTAAACATCGTCATTATCCTCGCAGCTCATCAAGGGTCGCCACGTTAATTGTTTGACGATGACGGAAGAGTACCACCAACAGTGCCAGACCAATCGCCGCCTCTGCCGCCGCAACGGTGAGAATAAAGAAGACAAAGATCTGCCCGTCTGCGTTACCGAGAAAATGGGAGAAGGCGATAAAGTTAATATTGACCGCCAGCAGCATTAACTCGATGCACATCAGCAGAATGATCAGGTTTTTACGATTAATGAAAATGCCTGCCATACTGATGCTAAAGAGAATTGCCGCCACCGTTAGATAGTCAGAGAGTTCAATCATGGGCGTGGCTCCTCGGCGGGCATAGAGACAATACGCAGGCGATCATTACGCTCTACCGCTACCTGCAACTCTACCTGCTGATAGCGGCTATCCTTGCGCTGCCGCAGGGTTAAGGCAATCGCCGCGACAATCGCCACCAGAAGAATAACCGCCGCTATTTCAAATGGGTAGAGATAAACCGTATAGAGCAACCGACCTAACTCCCGGGTATTGCTGTAGTCGGCAGCATGGGGTGTCACCGCAGGATAGAGCGCCATGCCAAAATGTTGTGGTCCAACAACCATCACCATAATCGCCAACATCACCAGCGCTACCAGCCCGGCCACCGGCAGCGAGCGCACAAACCCCTCACGCATCACCGCCAGATCAATATCCAGCATCATAATCACAAAGAGGAAAAGCACCATTACCGCACCGACGTAGACCAGTACCAAGGTAATCGCGAGAAACTCCGCTTCAAGCAAAATCCACAACGCCGCCGTGGTAAAGAAGGTCAGCACCAAATAGAGCGCTGCATGTATCGGATTACGCACCGTCACCACGCGCAAGGCCGCAAAAATAATAATCGCTGAAAAGAGATAGAAGAGCGTCTGTGCAAAACTAATCATGGTTAACCCGTCTATTGATCCCCGTTACAAAAACTATCGCCATTAGCGATAGCGCGCCTCAATTTCCCGATCGGCGGCAATTTGCGCCTCATGTTTATCACCTACCGCCAGCAGTCGCTCCTTGGTCATCAGTAGCTCACCGCGTGATTCGGCGTGATACTCGTAGATCCGCGTCTCGACAATCGCATCCACCGGACACGCCTCTTCACAAAAGCCGCAGAAGATGCATTTTGCCAGGTCGATATCGTAGCGTGTGGTACGGCGGCTGCCATCGGCACGCTGTTCCGACTCAATGGTAATCGCCATCGCCGGGCAGACCACTTCACACAGTTTGCAGGCAATACAGCGCTCCTCGCCATTGGGATAGCGTCGCTGCGCATGCAGTCCACGAAAACGCGGCGAGATCGGCGCCCGCTCTTCAGGATACTGAACCGTAAATTTGCGCTTGAAAAAATAGCGTCCGGTCAGCCCCATCCCCACCAACAGCTCTTTAAGGGCAAGGCTTTTCAGCAGTCGCATCAGACTATCCATGTGCCACCCCCGCCGCAAACCACGGCCCCACTTCAGCGACAATCGCCACCCCAATGACGAGAATCCAGACAATCGTTATCGGAATAAATACCTTCCAGCCAAGGCGCATAATCTGATCATAGCGATAGCGCGGAAAGGTGGCGCGAAACCAGAGGTAGAGAAACATAAAGAGTGACGTTTTAACCAGCAACCAAAGAATACTGGGTGCCGCCAGCCAACTGTCAGCAAATATCCCGATACCCTCAAAGGGTGACAACCAACCGCCAAGGAACATTAACGCCGCGAGCATCGCCACGAGAATCATATTGGCGTACTCGGCAAGGAAAAAGACAGCAAAGGCCATTCCCGAATAGTCCACATGGAAGCCCGCGACAATCTCCGACTCCCCCTCTGCCACATCAAACGGTGCACGATTGGTCTCCGCCACACCGGAAATAAAGTAGATGACAAAGAGCGGAAACAGCGGCAGCCAGTACCAGTGCCAGAAGCCCCCCTGCTGTCCCATGACAATTTCACCGAGATTAATACTGCCAGCGGCCATCAACACCCCGACAAGGGCAAAGCCCATGGCGATCTCATAGGAGACAATTTGCGCCGCAGAGCGCATCGCACCGAGCAGCGCATATTTGGAGTTGGAGGCCCAACCCGCAATAATCACCCCATAAACCCCCATCGAGGTGAGCGCAAGAATATAGAGCAGACTCGCATCAACCTGCGCCAGCACCATCTCCGCCTCAAAGGGAATCACCGCCCAGGCCGCCAATGCCGGTGCCATCGACAGCACCGGGGCAAAAAGAAAGAGTGCCTTGTCTGCCCCATGGGGAATAATAATCTCTTTAAACATCAACTTAACTGCATCCGCAATCGGCTGCAACAGACCACGCGGACCGACACGGTTAGGGCCGATACGCACATGCATATAGGCGATAACCTTACGCTCGGCAAGGGTGAAGTAAGCGACCGCAGTAAGCAGAGGGATAAGAATGACGACAATCTTCAGCATGATAATAATCACACTTTGCAGCCAGTCGGGAAAACCGAGCAGTGTTAACAGCGAGAGAATTGACTCAACCATACTAAACCCCTCGCACCGCAATATTGCCATGGTCAAACTGCGCCAAGGCAGCTACCCCTGTCGGCAGATAGATGGTTCCTGCCGCCAAGTTACGGCTCAACTGCCACGGCAGCTGCGCGGTAACACTCCCCTGGGACAACTCGACCGCTCTACCGACCACCAGATTCAGCGCCTCGGCATCACTCGGCGCGATAGCGACCTGCTGCGCTTCAGCGGCAATCGCACCCTGCTGCAGCACCGCAGAGCGGCGTACCAACATATCACTCTGGTAAAGCGGTAGCGCGGCAATGCGCTGCAACTCTCCTGCCGCCGGCAGAACAGCTGACGGTGCGTCATAGGCGGCACTCATTTCACCATCACACCCTGACCTCACCGCAGCGGGCGTCACGGCACTCGCCGCCTGCAACTCGCGCCGACAATCCTCAATACTCATCTGCGAAAATCCGCTAAGATTCAATAAGTTGCCAAGAACGCGTAATATTTTCCAAGCGGGACGCGCGGCGCCATAAAGGGGTAGCGCTGGCGAAATCTGGTGCCACTCACCATAACCATTCATCGTACTGCCGGCGCTCTCAAACCAGGTGGCAATCGGCAGCAACACATCACCATAGTCGTACATCGCTGGACTCGCAAAAGGGGTGAGCAGCAGATTAAACTCGCTGGCTTTTAACAGGCGCATCAGGGAGGCGGCATCAACACTGTCAAGTTCAGGCTCCAAGCCCAGCAGCACCACGCCTTTCAGCGGTGCAGCCAACATCTGCTGCCAGTCAAGACCACTACGCTCCAGACGCTCCCCGCCAGCTTTGCGATGCGGTAACACTCCCGCCAGAGCGGCACCCGCAGCATTACCACCTATCGTCGCAAAACTGACCACTGCGCCGGTCGCTGCTGCAATCACGTGGCATAGCTGCCGAATGAGTGACAGTTGGGAGTGGCTCTGCGCCCCTGCACCAAGCAGCAGTGTCGCATGGTTAGCGTTTTTAAGTGCGGTGGCAATCTGCTGTTGCCGTTCGTTAACAGTCACCGCCGCCAGCTGTTTTGTCAGCGTTTTCGCAGTGGTGGAGGGATGCAGTGCCGCTGCAATCGCCAGCAACTCATCCACCAGCGCCTGTGGCGACAGGTTGATTTCTAGGGCTGCGGCGGGATGCGTTACCCGGCGCTCTGGTGTGCCCCCACAATTAAGCGACATAACCGTTGCCCCGTGACGCGCTGCACTGCGCAAACGCTGCGCCAGCAGGGGTATTTCACGACGCAGATCAGCGCCAATGACAAGAAACAGATCACTGCGCTCCAGATCTCGCGGCGACTGCCCAAAACCGTTATAGAGCGGCGCGGTGGCATCATCGTTACAATCAACCTGATAGAGACGGTGATCGAGATTATTTGACCCCAAGCTACGCAGCAACTTCTGCAGCAGATAGTACTCTTCATTCACCTGCGTCAGTCCAGCAAGCGCCGCGAGGGCGTCCGAACCATAATTATTAATCACCTTTTGCAGCCCCTCGGCGGCAAAGGTGAGGGCGCGATCCCAATCGACGCTCTGCCACTGGCCATCCACCTTAATCATCGGCTGCACAAGGCGATCTTCACTAGAAAGCGCCAGCGAGGAGAAGCGGTCACGATCTGAAATCCAGCACTCACTCTCGGGGTCATTCATCTCTGTTGCGACCACACGCATCATCTCGCCACGCCGTGAATCGACGACTATCCGAGTACCGAGACTATCGTGTAACGAGATTGTCGTGGCGCTTTGCAGCTCCCACGGTCTTGCCCGATAACGGTATGGTTTGGAGGTGAGTGCTCCGACAGGACAGAGATCAATCACATTCCCCGAAAGCTCTGACTCAACACTCCCCTGAATAAAGGTGCTGATATGCATATGTTCGCCACGTCCCGGCGCGCCCAACTCCATCATTCCGGCAATCTCATCACCAAAACGGACGCAGCGGGTACAGTGAATGCAGCGGTTCATATCGGTGGCGATTAAGGCGCCAAGGTCAGGATTCACCACCTGACGCTTCACCTCACCATAGGCGGAGCCATCACGACCGTAGCCAACGGCAATCTCCTGAAGCTCACACTCGCCACCCTGATCGCAAACGGGGCAATCAAGGGGATGGTTAATCAGCAGAAACTCCATCACCGAACGTTGCGAGGCGATCACCTTGGGTGAGCGGGTATAGACCTTCATCCCCTCGGTTACCGTGGTCGAACAGGCGGGCATCGGTTTTGGCGCACGTTCAATCTCAACCAGACACATCCGGCAACTTGCGGCCAGTGAGAGCTTGCTGTGGTAACAGAAACGGGGAATGGTGACCCCCTGCTCATCGGCGACATCAATCAGCCGACTGCCGGGAACCACCGCCATGGTAATGCCATCAATTTCGATATTGATAAGGTTGCTCACCCGTGTCCTCCGACCATACAACGCTTATGCTCAATGTGATAGGCAAACTCATCGTGAAAGTGTTTCAAAAAGCTACGCACCGGCATCGCTGCGGCATCACCCAGAGCGCAAATGGTATTGCCCTCGATCTGGCTGGCCACTCGGTTAAGCTGCTCAAGATCACCGGGGCGTCCCTCGCCATGCTCAATGCGGTGCAATATCTTGCTTAACCAACCGGTCCCTTCACGACATGGCGTACATTGACCGCAGGACTCTTCATAGTAGAAGTGCGACAGGCGCGCCAACAGCTTGACCATACAGGCGCTCTCATCAATCACAATCACCGAGCCGGCACCGAGCATCGAGCCTGCGGCAGTAATTGAGTCATAATCCATGGTCATGCGCAGCGCCGTTGCTGCTGGAAGCACCGGTGTTGAACTCCCCCCCGGAATCACCGCCTTCAGCTGATGTCCATTGAGTACGCCGCCGGCCATCTCAAGGAGTTCACTAAAGGGGGTGCCGAGCGGGATCTCAAAGTTCCCCGGGTTATTAACATGGCCAGAGACCGAAAAGAGCTTCTCACCACCGTTATTGGGTTTGCCCAATCCGAGGAACCAGTCCCCCCCCTTCTCCATAATCACCGGAATAGAGGCGAGGGTCTCGGTATTGTTAATGGTTGTCGGACGCCCGTAAAGACCAAATCCTGCAGGGAAAGGGGGTTTAAAACGGGGTTGACCCTTTTTACCCTCAATCGATTCGATAAGCGCAGTCTCTTCACCGCAAACGTAGGCGCCGCCACCCAGATGCACCTCAATATCAAAGTCGATACCGGAGCCAAGAATATTTTTACCCAACAGACCTGCCGCACGCGCCTCTTCAATGGCCGCCTGAAAACGTTCGTAGGGCTCCCAGAACTCACCACGAATATAGTTATAACCCATAGTGGCGCCAATCGTATAGCCGGCAATCGCCATCCCTTCCACGAGCTGATGCGGGTTATAACGCAGAATATCGCGATCTTTACAGGTTCCGGGCTCCCCTTCATCGGAGTTGCAGACAATATACTTCTGACCGGGTGCCTGACGCGGCATAAATGACCACTTAATACCGGTAGGGAAAGCAGCCCCACCTCGGCCGCGCAGCGCTGAACGCTTCACCGTATCGATAATCTCATCCGCTGGGGTCTTGCTGGCAAGGATTTTACGCCATGAACTATAACCCCCGACACTCTCATAAGTGGCCATCGTCCATGAATCAGGCAGATGCAGCGTGCGAAAACAGACCTGATTAGCCATTTACCTGATCTCCCTGCAAATCATCCAGAAGTGCATCCAGCGTCTCTGGCGTTAACTTCTCCAGATAACGCTTGCCGACCTGCAACATCGGCGCATTCACACAGGCACCGAGGCACTCCACCTCTTTAAGGGTAATTTTACCGTCTGCTGTCGTCTCACCGAGTTTAATGCCAAGACGCCTCTCAAGATGGGCGACAACCGTCTCTGAACCGCGCAGCAGACAGGAGATATTGGTACAAACAGAGATCTTGTGGCGTCCGACGGGTTCAAGCTGATACATCGAATAGAAGGTAGCCACCTCATAGACGGCAACCGCAGGCATACCAAGATAATCGGCAACCGCAGCAATGAGTCCATCTGAAAGCCAGCCACCGTTCTGCTCCTGGACAATACGCAGGGCAGCCATCACCGCAGACTGCTTGCGCTCAGGGGGGTATTTAGCAACCCATTTATCGATCTCCGCACAGCTAGCAGCGGTTATCAGGTGACTCTCAGCACCAGAGACAGGTAAACTCATTAGCGGTCAATCTCCCCAAAGACGATATCCTGTGTCCCGATAATCGCCACCACATCGGCAAGCATATGGCCGCGCGCCATCTCATCAATAGCGGCAAGGTGGGCAAAACCCGGCGCACGAATCTTCAGGCGATAGGGACGATTGGCACCATCAGAGACAAGATAGATACCAAACTCCCCCTTGGGGTGCTCGACGGCGGCGTAAGCCTCACTCTCAGGAATATGAATCCCCTCGCTCACCAGCTTAAAGTGGTGAATAAGCGACTCCATTTCACTCTTGACCTCGGCACGAGGGGGCGGTGCCACCTTGTGATCATCAACAATCACCGGACCTGGGTTCTTTCTCAACCAGTCAACACACTGAAGAATAATACGGTTGGACTGACGCATCTCCTCAACCCGCACTAGGTAGCGATCATAACAGTCGCCATTGGTGCCAACGGGAATATCAAAATCGAGACGATCATAAACTTCATAGGGCTGTTTTTTACGCAGATCCCAAGCGATACCAGAGCCGCGTAACATCGGGCCGGTAAAACCTAACTGCAGCGCCCGCTCCGGCGTCACAATACCAATATCAACCAACCGCTGTTTCCAGATACGGTTATCCGTAAGCAGGGTCTCATACTCATCAACATAACCGGGAAAACGGCTGCAGAAATCGGCAATAAAATCGAGCAGCGAGCCTTGACGGTTATCATTAAGCCGGGCTATCTCATCCGCACTATGATATTTGGTCGCACCCTTGGCAAAGCGTGGCATCGCATCGGGCAGATCACGGTAAACCCCGCCCGGACGATAATAGGCAGCGTGCATCCGTGCCCCAGAAACCGCCTCATAACAGTCGAAAAGGTCTTCACGCTCACGAAAGGCATAGAGGAATAGCGCCATGGCACCGACATCGAGTCCGTGCGTTCCTATCCACATCAGGTGGTTAAGAATGCGGGTAATCTCATCAAACATCACCCGAATATACTGCGCACGCAGCGGCACTTCGATAGCCAGCATCTTCTCTATCGCCATGCAATAGGCGTGTTCATTACTCATCATCGACACATAGTCGAGACGATCCATATAGGGGAGACTCTGTAAATAGTGGCGCTCTTCGGCGAGTTTCTCAGTACCACGATGCAGCAGGCCGATATGCGGATCAGCACGCTCTATCACCTCGCCATCCATCTCAAGAATAAGACGCAGCACGCCATGCGCTGCCGGATGTTGCGGACCAAAGTTAATCGTATAGTTATGCAGATCAGCCATGTTGCTGCTCACGGTTCATGGCGCCACTCAAATAGCGGTGATCATCACGCAGCACACGGGGTACCTGATTGCGCAGTTCAAGGGAGATCGGCTCATAGACCACCCGCCCCTTATCCGCATCGTAACGCATCTCAACATGACCACAGACGGGGAAATCCTTGCGCAGCGGATGACCAATAAATCCATAATCGGTCAGAATGCGGCGCAAATCAGGATGTCCTTCAAAGAGAATACCAAAGAGATCAAACGCCTCACGCTCAAACCAGTTAATCGCATGCCAGACCGATGTTAACGAGGGAAGGCGCGGGATCTCGTTGCCTGCAAATACACGCAACCGCAGGCGATGGTTATGGGTAATGGAGAGCAGATGGTAGACCACAGCATAACGGCTACCAATCTTTGACTGATCGCTGTAACTGCTGTAATCCATACCACAGGCATCAATCAGCTGTTCAAAGCGAAATGCGGCATGGTCACGCAGTGTTTGTGCCGCCGTCAGGATCTGGTCTGCCGAAAGCGTTAACGTTAACTCACCCAAGGCAACCACAGCCGCCTCCGACGGAAGCGTCAGCTCAGTACAAATTGCCTCACCTAACTGACGGTAATACTCAGACATGATCGGCAACCTCACTGTTCGTAGGAGCAGCCAGCGCTTGGGTTACAGTGCTCGAACGCGCAATGGTATTGCTGCGGCGAATCTTCTCCTGCAACTGTAAAATACCAAAGAGTAGCGCCTCGGCAGTGGGCGGACACCCCGGCACATAGACATCGACAGGAACAATACGGTCGCAACCGCGCACCACCGAATAGGAGTAGTGATAATAGCCGCCCCCGTTCGCACAAGAGCCCATGGAGATCACCCAACGCGGCTCCGCCATCTGGTCATAAACCTTACGCAGGGCAGGTGCCATTTTATTGCAGAGCGTCCCTGCGACAATCATCACATCTGACTGACGCGGACTGGGACGAAAGATAATGCCGAAACGGTCAAGGTCATAACGCGACGCCCCGGCATGCATCATCTCGACGGCGCAGCAAGCCAAACCGAAGGTCATTGGCCACATCGAACCGGTACGTGCCCAGTTAATTACCGTATCAAGGGTGGTGGTGACAAAACCCTCGTCAAACTTGCCCTCTATTCCCACTGTAGCGCTCCCTTCTTCCATTCGTAGATGAAGCCGACCACCAGAATAGCGAGGAAAAGCGTCATCGACAGCAGACCAAACAGCCCAAGTTCACGCAGCACTGTCGCCCAGGGAAAGAGAAAGGCGATCTCCAGATCAAAAATGATGAACAGAATGGCTACCAGATAGAAGCGTACATCAAACTCACTACGCGCACCGGCAAACGCCTCAAAGCCACACTCATAGCGTGATAACTTCTCGTCATCGGGGCGCGAAGGGGAGAGAATCATACCCAAAACCACCATAAAAGCGCCAAAGACAAGGCCAACGGCAATAAAGATAAGTACAGGGAGATAGTTTTCTAGCATCTGATGGATTCTATCGGCTCTTCTGTATTGGGGCACAATGCCCTCGGATGGCGTACTCTACCAAAGAGTTCTTTATCAAGTCGAGTACTAGCAACATATTTCCCCCAAGAAAATTTTATAAACCAGCAAGCCTGGCTAATAGTCAGCCACTGACAAAATGCCACAATCATCCTCAACGCGCCGACAATAAGCAGATCATAATGGGCAAATTCACTCGCCACTCATATACACTACAGAGAATTTCCGCCGAAAAATAACCTGTTCAATCGTCTCAGAGGTATCCACAACATGAGTGAGCAACTCTCCCTACCGCAACTGGGTTGGCAACCCTTTTTCCAGCAACAAATTTCGCTTGAAGAGTTCGAGAGCTGCACGATGGCCAGAGTGATCGGCCAGCAGCGCTCACTCATCGCGTTGCTAACAACCCAGGGCAGACGCAGCCTGCCCCTCTCACCATCTGTTGCTGAACTTGTGGTTGGCGACTGGATTCTGCTCGATGCAGAGAACCGCTTCACCCGTTTGCTAGAGAGGTTATCCCTCTTCTCACGTAAGGCGGCTGGCGCCAAGGTAGCGACCCAACTCATCGCAGCCAATATCAACACCCTGTTTATCGTCAGCTCCATGAACCAGGATTTCAATCTCAACCGCCTCGAACGCTACCTCTCCTTGGCAAATGATGCCGGTGTTGACCCTGTCATTCTTCTGACCAAGGCCGATCTCTGTGAAGATAGACAGGCCTACATCGAGCAAGCTCAGCTCCTTGGGCCAACCCAAGAAATCCTGATATTAAACAGTTTGCAACCTGAAAACGTCAGGCAGCTCACCGCCTGGTGCTCCACCGGAAAAACCATCGCCTTTCTCGGCTCCTCCGGGGTCGGCAAATCGACCTTAATCAATACCCTATTAGGAGATACGTTACAGCAGACTCAAGCGATCCGTGAGGACGACGCCAAAGGGCGGCACACCACCACCAGCCGATCGCTACACCCGCTTGCCACGGGTGGTTTGCTGCTCGATACGCCGGGAATGCGGGAACTCCAGTTGGCTGCCTGTGAACACGGCGTCGAAGAGACCTTCGCGGAGATAGCCCTACTCGCCAGCCACTGCAGATTCGCTGACTGCCAGCACCAGAGTGAACCCGGATGTGCCGTAAGAGCCGCCATTGAGGCGGGTACGCTGCACGAGAGGCGGCTAAATAATTACCTAAAACTCATGCGGGAACAGGCGTTTAATAGTGCCACCTTAGCAGAAAAAAGAGCCAACGACCGCAAATTCGCCCGCCATGTCCGCACAGTCGTCAACAGTAAGCGCAAAGAGAAAAACGGCTAAGCTCCAGACCAGAAAGCAAGATAAGATAACCTCCGGGCCACTCAGGGGATGAGCAGTGGTGACTCACTGGCTAATGAGATTACGCAGTGGAAAAAGCAAAATCAGAGGAGTATTCAAAAATGAGCGCAACCCAACTAGAGTCCATCGAAAACCAGATACAGCAACTTGCCCCTGCTGATTTTTGCGGCCATGAAAGAGGGCAAACCCGACGAGTTGTTCGCAGCCTAGCTGCGCTGCCGGACAAGCAGCGCAACGCGATGGATGCCGAGTTTCGGGAGATTTCTGATCGCAGATGTGATCCTGCTAAATAGGGGAATGAGTAATGGTGTGACTACTTGGCCAAAGGGTTACACAGAGGGTAACCCTGAATTCTTAAGTAATTTATTTATAAGGTAAAGGTGGCGGAGAGGCAGGGATTCGAACCCTGGGAAGATTGCTCTTCAACGGTTTTCAAGACCGCCGCTTTCGACCGCTCAGCCACCTCTCCTGTTTGAAGGCGCTATTCTAGCGACTCATTTTGCACTTGGCTACTACTCTTTTACTTGAATTTATGAATTATGTCGTTATCCTACTGTCCTACGAAGCGATTAGGTTTTACTTTTTATTTCCCGTTCCCGACTCCATGGAGATTTGCCGATGTTCGACAATATGACTAGTTTTAATACCACGATCGCTGCCCCTGCAGTAGATACCAGCAAGGTGCTGCGCAACACTTACTCACTTCTGGCCATGACGCTCATTTTTAGTGCGCTAATGGCTGGTCTCTCTGTCATGATGCAGATGCCTCCGTTCACTTATCTGTTAAGTGTTGGTGGTTCAATGCTGCTAATGTGGTTTGTTCTCCCTAAAACCGCCAACTCTGCCAAAGGGGTTGGGGTTGTCTTTGCGATTACCGGTCTGCTTGGTTTTGGTCTTGGCCCGGTTCTCACCAACTATCTTAGCCTGCCTAACGGGGGTCAGATTGTTGCCACCGCTTTTGGCGGCACCGGGGTTATTTTTCTCGGCCTCTCTGCCTATGCGTTGACGACGCGTAAGGATTTCAGCTTTATGGGTGGCTTCCTGATGGCAGGTATGCTGATGGTGCTGGTTGCAGCGCTGGCAAATATCTTCCTTGAACTGCCGCTAATGTCTGTGGTGATTTCGTCTGTGGTTATTCTGATTATGAGCGGTTTTATTCTTTACGATACCAGCCGCATGATTCATGGTGGTGAAACCAACTATCTGCTGATGACAGTCGGTCTCTACCTGAGTATCTTTAATATCTTCGTCAGCCTGCTTCAGCTTTTGGGCTTTGCCTCTGGCGACGAGTAGTCGCGACGCTGTTTAATCACCGAGGCCCCGCTTGCGGGGCCTCTCTATTTTAAGGGAAGATGAATGGATATTTGGATGAAGGTTGGCTCGGCGCTATTACTGGGGGCGATGATTATCTACCTCTGGCCACGCGCTAAAATTATGATGCAGGAGAGCCCGAAAGGGAGCAGTGATGACTGGAAAACCGCCTCGATTGCCTTGCTGGGTGTGATTGGCTTTGTGATTCTGCTAATGATGGCAGTGTAACTACCGCAACTGCTGCCTCTCTTCTGCTTTTCCTAGCACAGCTGTGCCTGTAAACCCGGTCATTGACTACGCCGCTGATAACGGTTAACCGCACGGTTGTGCTCCTCCAGCGTTGCCGAAAAGTGGTGGCTGCCATCCCCCTTACTCACAAAATAGAGGGCATCACCCGGCGCGGGGCTAATGGCCGCTGCTATCGCCGCCCGCCCCACTAGAGCGATTGGTGTCGGTGGTAGCCCGGCACGGGTATAGCTGTTATAGGGGGTATCTTGCTGCAAATGCGCACGCGTCAAATTACCGTCAAAATCTTCGCCAACGCCGTAGATAACTGTCGGGTCAGTTTGCAGACGCATCTGTAATTTTAAGCGCCGCGTAAAGACCCCTGCTATGACGGGTCGCTCAGCTTCGATGCCGCTCTCTTTCTCGATTATTGACGCCAAAATCAGCGCCTCATAGGGTGTTTTTAGTAGTGTCTCGGCTGGCCGTGCTGCCCATAAGCGCTGCAACTGCTGTTGTAGTTGTTGGTAGGCGCGTTGCAGTAGCGCTAGATCACTGCTTCCGGCACTGAATTGATAGGTTTCAGGCAGAAATAGTCCCTCAGGGTGCGGGTACTCACTGCCTAACTGCTGCATTAACGCACTATCACTTATCGCCGGCAGCTGCTGTTCGAGCAGCGTTGCGCTGGCAAGCTGCGCTCGCACCTCACTAAAGCGCCACCCCTCAATAATGGTTATGCTATGTTGATAGGGGTGTCCGGAGACAAAGCGCTGCAGTATCTCCTGCGGCCGCATCGCGGCAGTTAAATCATACTCACCTGCTTTAATCGCACTACCCTGATCCTGCCACTGAGCAAGCAGGCGAAAAAAATGACGGTTAGTAATATAACCTTTGGCCTCCAGTTGCGCAGCGACCCATGAGAGTGAGCGCCCCGGGGCGATGGTAAAAAGGATCTGCTTCTCTGCTGGGAGCTCGACTGCAAGCGGACGCTGCAAAAACTGTTGATACGCCATCCATAACCAGCCACCACCGATACTGGTGATAAACACAATCAACCCTAACAGCCGAAACAGGCGTTTTCTATACAAAACAACTTCCACGCTGCTGTAACGTCTGCTGTAATTTTTGCGTTATGCGGCCTATAGAATAACGCTTAGCCATGGTGACAACCTCGGTAACCGGGAGAATTCCCACGAGACTGTTGGTTAAAAAAATCTCCTCTGCCGCAGCCAGATTTTCCGTATAACAGGGCCTCTCGGCGGTGGCTATGGCCGCCTCTGCGGCGAGATCCAGCACCTCCTGACGCATCACGCCCGCCACGCCACCAAGCGCAGGATCGGGGCTGTTAAGCACCCCCTTTTCTACCCAAAAGAGATTACTCATCGTCCCTTCAATGAACTGATCTCTGCTATTTTGCAGCAACCCTTCAGCTATTGTGGGATCATCCCACTCACTTCGCGCCAATACCTGCAACAGGCGATTAAGATGTTTTATGCCATAAAGTGCTGGCGTTTCACTATAACGTGTCTGACAAAGGATAATACGCGCCACACGGCGCGGTGGTGGCGCGGGATAACGCAGCATGATTCGCGTCGGCTGCACGGTTGTGGGTGGCTGATAACCTCTGCCCCCAGAACCCCGACTAACGATAAGCTTAATCACCCCCTGCGAACAGCCTGCGGCTGCCTGAAGCAGCTCCTGCTGCAGAAGATCTGCTGCAGGCGGGGGTATTTTTAGGCGTAAACAGCCTAAATTGAGACGATCCAGATGCCGTTGCAGCAGCAACGGCTGACCATTGGCCACGGCTATTGTGGCAAAAAGGCCATCGCCATAGTGAAGGGCTCTGTCGGTAAGAGGAAGTGCTGTTGCCAACGCTCCGTTAAGCCAACAGTGTGGGGGCTCTCCTGCAAGAACAGGCGACGGATGCGCAGGCAATGGTAAAGTAACCTGCTATAGCCGCGAGATAACTAGGGTTCCGTTGGTACCGCCAAAGCCGAAGGAGTTGGAGAGGGCATGGTTAATCACCATTTCACGGGCACCACTGCTGACATAATCGAGATCACACTCTGGATCGGGGTTAATCAGATTGATGGTTGGCGGCGCAACCTGATGATAGATCGCCAAGGCGGTAAAAATTGCCTCGACACCACCCGCAGCCCCTAACAGATGGCCGGTCATCGATTTGGTAGAACTCATTGCCAATTGATAGGCGTGCGCACCAAAAGCGGCCTTGGCGGCCTCTGTCTCGGCAACATCACCCGCAGGGGTGGAGGTTCCGTGAGCATTAATATAGTTAATCGCCTCAGGGTTTAAACCGGCATTGCGCAACGCATTCTGCATACAGCGCTTCGCCCCCTCACCGCCTTTGGCTGGCAGTGTCATGTGATAGGCGTCACCGCTCATGCCGTAGCCTGTCACTTCGGCATAAATTTTTGCACTACGCGCTTTGGCATGCTCATACTCCTCAAGCATCACCACCCCAGCACCATCACTTAAGACAAAGCCATCACGCTCCTTATCCCAGGGGCGACTCGCTGTTTGTGGATCATCGTTACGGGTAGAGAGCGCACGCGCAGCGGCAAAGCCGCCAAGGCCGGTGGGTGAAGTGGCCATCTCGGCACCGCCTGCCAGCATCGCATCCGCATCCCCGTACTCGATAAGGCGCGCCGCATCGCCAATACTATGGGTACCGGTGGCACAGGCTGTGACCAGCGCAATGTTCGGGCCCTTCAGCCCATACTGAATCGAGACATTGCCAGAGACCATATTGATGATATTGCTGGGAACAAAAAAGGGAGAGATTTTACGCACCCCCCCATTCTGAAACGCAGCACTGCCCTTTTCGATACCTGGCAGACCCCCAATACCCGATCCGATCGCCACCCCTATGCGTTCAGCATTGGCCTCGGTAACCTCTAGCCCGGAGTCACGCATCGCCTCCATCGCGGCAGCAATACCGTAATGGATAAAGGGATCCATCTTTTTTGCCTCTTTGGCAGAGAGATAACTGGTAACGTCAAAACCCTTGACGCTACCGCCAAAACGAACAGGAAACAGTGAAGTATCAAAATGATCAAGCAAAGCGATCCCACTTTTCCCAGCGAGAATAGCGTCCCAACTGCCGGGCACATCCAACCCTAACGGCGAAACCATCCCCATGCCTGTGATCACCACTCGTCTTTTTGACACCTTCACCTCTCCTCTGACAAATTAGCTGGTCGCGTCTGGTTATTCCATATGTGCGTTAATGTAGTCAATCGCTTGCTGCACAGTCGTGATCTTCTCAGCATCCTCATCAGGAATTTCGGTCTCAAACTCCTCCTCCAGAGCCATCACCAGCTCAACCGTATCAAGAGAGTCGGCACCCAGATCATCAACAAAAGAGGAGCTGTTATTCACCTCATCTTCGCCCACACCCAACTGTTCAACGACAATCTTTTTTACGCGCGCTTCGATATCACTCATCATTCTCTTCCTGTTAGTTAATTAAAAAACCGATTACTTTTCTGTGGGATTCTACACAATCACCCCATGTACATGCCACCATTAACATGAATTGTTTCGCCACTAATATAACTTGCATCAGCAGAAGCAAGAAATGCAACGGCAGCGGCCACCTCTGCGGCAGTTCCGAGGCGGGTCAGGGGGATCTGCTGTTGCAGCGCCTGACGCTGCGCATCGGGCAGCGCCCGTGTCATGTCAGTATCAATGAAACCCGGTGCTACTGCGTTAACGGTTATTCCCCGCGATCCGACCTCACGCGCCAGTGAGCGGGTAAAGCCAAGAATACCCGCCTTGGTCGCCGCATAGTTACACTGCCCAGCATTGCCCATTGCCGCGACCACCGAAGCAATGCTAATAATCCGCCCGTAGCGCGCCTTCATCATGTCGCGCAAACACGCCTTGGAGAGGCGGTAAACTGAACCGAGGTTGGTTGAAATAATCGAATCCCACTCATCCTCACTCATTCGCATGAGTAGATTATCGCGGGTGATGCCTGCATTGTTTACCAAAATGGTCGGGGCACCAACACTCGCCTTAAGCTGCTCAAAGAGGGCGTTGACACTCTCGCCGCTATTCACATCAAGCACCAGCCCCATCCCCTGCTGCCCCGCTGCTGCAAGACGGTCGCTAATTGCCTGCGCACCTGAAGCGGATGTCGCGGTGCCTACGGCGATCGCCCCTTCGGCCGCCAAACGTGCAAGAATAGCCTCACCTATACCACGACTTGCGCCAGTGACCAGCGCAATCTGTTTATCGAGTCGTCCCATACACCTCTCCTGCTAATAGTTCGCTTATTCGCTCCAACTGGCATACTCACCCAATGCTTTACGCAATACGGTGAGATCGTAGGTTGCCAGTACGTCGGCATGTTTGACAATACGCTTGTTAAGACCGGTTAATACTTTTCCTGGGCCGCACTCAATAAATGTGTCCGCGCCGAGTCTGTCCATCGCCTGAATCGATTCAACCCAGCGCACCGGATTTGATAACTGCTGCACCAGTGCCTGACGAATCGCATCAGCATCTTCGGCTGGCGCAACTGTCGCATTATGAATCACCGAAATGACCGGTTTGCTTAGGGTTATCGCCTCAAGCTCCTCTGCCAAGGCGGCAGCGGCAGGCGCCATTAAGGAGCAGTGTGAAGGGACGCTCACCGCCAGTAGCATGGCGCGCTTTGCCCCGGCTTCCTGCGCCGCTGCAACGCCCCGCTCGACAGCCGCCCGATCACCTGCAATCACCACCTGACCCGGCGAGTTGTAATTTACCGCCGCCAACACCTCACCCTCTGCGGCACAGCGGCTGCAGATATCCTGAATGATCTCATCGGCAAGGCCGAGAATGGCCGCCATCGCCCCTTTACCCTCAGCAACTGCCTGCTGCATTAGCGCACCACGACGTGCAACAAGGCGCACCGCATCACTAAAATCGATGACCTCAGCGGCCACCAAAGCGCTATATTCGCCAAGACTATGGCCCGCCATCACAATCGGCTCATCACCGCCCTGAGATTGCCAAATGCGCCAAATAGCCACACTTGCAGTCAGAATCGCCGGTTGTGTCTTCTCGGTTTGATTAAGTTTTTCTTCAGGGCCATTGGCGACCAGATCCCAGAGATCGTACCCTAATACTTCCGATGCTTCGGCATAGGTCTCGCGGATCTCGCCATAAATTGGCGCCAACGAACCGACCATTCCGACAGATTGTGAACCCTGTCCGGGAAAAATAAATGCAAGAGACAATTAAAACTCCTGGCAATAATAACGTTATTATAAAAACTAAAAGCGGATCAGTGCCGATCCCCAAGTAAAGCCGCCACCAAAGGCTTCCAGCAGCAGCGTATCGCCGCGAACAATACGCCCGTCACGCACCGCGACATCCAGCGCTAATGGTACCGAAGCGGCGGAAGTGTTGCCATGTTTATCAACGGTAATGACCACCCGCTCGGGAGCCATCTTCAATTTGCGCGCCGTGGCATTGATAATACGAATATTTGCCTGATGCGGCACCAGCCAGTCGATCTCCTCTTTCTGCATATTGTTTGCCGCCAATGTCTCGTCAACAATACGCCCAAGGGTATTCACCGCCATCCGAAAAACCTCGTTACCCTGCATCGTCATCGTCTGCGTTCCTGCGGGAACCTGCAACAGATCGCGATACTGGCCATCGGCATGAATATGGGTAGAGAGAATACCAGGTGCCTCACTCGCCTGCAGTACCACCGCGCCGGCACCGTCACCAAAGAGGACAGCGGTGCCACGATCCTGCCAGTCCACCAGACGCGACATGGTCTCGGCACCAACCACCAGTGCTGTTTTATGACTGCCGCTTTTAATAAATTTATCGGCAATCGCGAGGGCGTAAATGAAGCCTGTACAGACTGCCTGCACATCAAAGGCGGGACACCCCTGCAATCCCAAACGTGCCTGTAACAGCGTGGCGGTACTAGGGAAGATCTGCTCTGGTGTGGTGGTGGCGAGAACAATGAGATCAATTTCGGAAATTTCTATGCCGGCCATCTCAAGCGCACGACGCGAGGCCATTTCAGCAAGATCGCAGCTACTTTGATCGGCTGCGGCAATATGACGCTCGTGAATACCAGAGCGGGTACGAATCCACTCATCCGTGGTATCAACCATCTTCTCTAAATCAAAATTTGTCAGTACCTTGTCAGGCAGATAGCCGCCAGTACCGATTATTCGCGAATAGATCAACTGCTATGCCTCTGTTGCATCTGAATGCAAACCTCACTCTTAATCAGCTCGGGGACATTATTGGCCACCTCAAGCACGGCCTGCCTAATGGCACTGACAAAGGCCATCTGATCCGCCCCGCCATGACTCTTTATCACAATACCGCGCAGCCCGACAAGACTCGCCCCATTATAGGTGCGCGGATCGATGCGGCTGCCAAACGCTTTAAGCACCGGCATCGCCACCAGTCCCGCCATTTTGGTCAAAAGATTACGGCTAAACTCTTGACGAATATAGTGTTTGACCATTTTTGCCAAACCCTCACTGGTCTTTAACGCCACGTTACCGACAAAACCATCGCAGACCACGACATCAACGCTGCCTTTACAGATATCATCGCCTTCTATATAGCCTTGGTAGTTTAACGGACTTTGCGAGAGGAGTTGATGCGCTGCCTTAACCTGCTCATTCCCCTTAATCTCCTCTTCACCGATATTCAGCAAGCCGACCGTCGGGCTGGCAATATTATCCACGGCGCCGCTAAGAATAGAGCCCATCATCGCAAACTGGTAGAGCACTTCGGCACTGGAGTCGACATTGGCACCCAGATCAAGCACGCGGGTATAACCATGAATGGTTGGAAAGGCGGCGATAATGGCGGGACGATCAATCCCCTCAAGCGTTTTTAACACATAGCGAGCAGTGGCCATCAGGGCGCCGGTATTGCCGGCGCTCACACAGGCGGATGCCTCGCCATTTTTGACCATATTGATGGCGACACGCATGGAGGAGTCTTTTTTTCCACGCAGGGCACGCGAGGGGAGCTCATCCATGAGCACCACCTCAGTCGCGTGACGCAGTTGCAGACGTGGTGAAGCGGCGGCACCATGCAGTGCCAGTTCACGTTCAATAAGCGGCAGATCCCCCACCAGCACCAGCTGAAGATGGGGATATTGCCGACTCGCATCGAGCGCTGCGGCAACGGTCACCGACACGCCCTTGTCGCCACTCATTGCATCAATGGCAATGGGCAGAACAAGCGGACGCTCCGTTGGAGTCACCGGGGAGAGGGTAGCAGTGGCCAGCGCCACGCGATCAGAATGCGCGTTCAATCAACGACGACAACCAGCCTCTGTCACCACCGTATCTACCCAAACTACTTGGAAATGCAGGTAGGCGGCAAAGTCGCGAATCCCCATGAGCATAGATTAACTATGTGATTGGGGTGAGCGACTGCAGCCAACGACCCTGCAGTTTCAAGTAGAAAGGGTATAAGGTGATGAACAGGCTGATTATTCACCCTTTGGCTGAATGACCTGACGCCCACGGTAGAAACCGTCCGCACTGACGTGGTGACGACGATGCGTCTCGCCGCTGGTGGGCTCGATAGAGAGGGTCTCCCCCTTCAACGCATCATGAGCACGACGCATACCGCGACGCGAAGGTGATTTTTTTACCTGTTGAACAGCCATGGTTTTTCCTCAAAAAATAAAACAAAAAATACAAAACTAACGGATAAAAAAGCCGCCTGAAAAAGGCGGCGTCTATAACTCTTTAAGCCTTTGCAACTGAGCAAAAGGGTGCTCTTTCTTCCCAGCATCCGCTGCTTCCTGCGGTAACGCTAGGCAGGCGCTCTGATGTCGTGCAATCATTGGCAGTGCCAGCAACAGCTCATCCTCAACCATCTCGGCAAGGGTGATCACCTTACCCTCAACCAGTAACGGTTCATAGTGCGAGGGCAATGCAGCGGCGGCCTCACTGTTGCGCACCAGTGCCAAGGAAAACTCCGCTTCAAGGGGATAGTTAACCGGTTCCAGACAGCGCTGACAAGTTAGCGCCACCTGACAACGCGCCACCCCCTGCAGCGTGTGATACCCCTCATTGTCGATGCTACACTCAATCATTACAGCCACCCGACCATCAAGGGAGCGCTCAGGATCAGCGGTTGCATCCAGCAGCCGTGGCAAAGCAGCCAAGCTCAATTCACCCGCCAGCTGGCGACGATTTTCCGCGTAACGGTAAGGGTCAATATGCAGAGGAAGCTGGTCTGGCGACATAAGCGCACAATTCTACGTGATATGATAGGCGGGAGTCAAAACTGTTTGACACAAAAAATGGAAACAACCCGACAATCCTAAGTAGAGAGACTATGCCCCCTGCCACTCCCGTTAACCCGCTGCTTCCCCTTGTTCTCGCCTCCACCTCCCCCTTTCGGCGTGAAATCCTCACCAAACTCGGACTCCCCTTCACCAGTGTTGCACCCAATGTCGATGAAACGTCACTACCGGGTGAAGCTGCAGAGCAGCTCGTCGCACGACTGGCAGAAGCCAAGGCACGCGCCGTGGCCGCAAGTCACCCCAACGCTCTGATTATCGGCTCGGATCAAGTCGCCGTTTGTCAGGGCGAAATCGTTGGCAAGCCCGGTGACTTTGAACGCGCCCGACAACAGCTGCAACGCCTGTCAGGAGAGGTGATCTGCTTTTATACCGGCCTCGCCCTCTGTCACAGCGCGCTGTCCCACTGTCAGGTTGAGGTTGTCCCCTTTAAGGTTCACTTTCGCAACCTTAGTAACGCCCAAATTGAACGTTATCTACATACTGAAAAACCCTTTAACTGCGCTGGCAGCTTTATGTCCGAAGGGCTGGGCATCACCCTCTTCTCGCGCCTTGAGGGGGACGACCCCAACACCCTCATTGGTCTGCCACTCATTCGGCTGGTAGCGATGCTCGAAAATGAGGGGATCACGCTACCTTGAATACCCCCTTGCTAACTAGACGGCGCTTTGTCATGGTGCCGCTGCTGGCCCTTGCGCTACTCTTTCCCGTCGCGCTGGCGACGACGGGTCAGAGTCTGCCGCTGCTTGCCATCGCAGCGGCTCTGATGATCATCCTGCTCGGTGTCGCAGCGCAACAAGCCTATCGGCGCCCGCTAACTATCGATTGGCCGGTGTTGCTGGTAATGCTCCTGTTGGGGGGCTGGTTAACTGCCAGCACCTTGTGGAGTATCTCCTCCTCAACCACCCTGGTTAACAGCTTCTGGCTCAGCCCGCTCTGGCTGGCACTGTTAGCCTATACCCTGCTGCAACTACCTAACCGTCTCTGGCGGTGGCATCTGCGGCTGCTGCTATTCATGCTACTGCTCTCGGCACTTTACGCCATCGCCCAGGTACTCTGGTTTGCGGATGACGCCCGCTCACTCTTTCTTAACCGCAATAACCACGCCGCCTTAATGAATATCGGGCTGCTGCTACTGCTGTCACAAACCCTGCCACCATTAGCTGTAACGCCCGAGCGCCGCCTGAGTCTGATCGCCTCGCTCACTTTTCTGACGCTGTTCACCGCCATGCTGCTAGCGGGTAGTCGCGGGGCGCTAATCTCCCTGCTAATCACTGCCCCCGTTGTCGTGCTGCTGCTATGGCGGCGGGTGAGCCTGCGGGTCACCCTGCAACTACTGCTGCTAACGGCAACCGGATTACTATTTAGCGAAATAATAAGTAACGGCTGGGCGTTTGAGCGCATTAGCAGTTTGCAAGATCCCTTCGCAGCGGGCACAACACGCTTAAATATCTGGCGTGACGCCTTGGCACACTGGCGTGAAGCCCCCTTCATCGGTAACGGCTTCGGCACCTTCTGGCTGCTCTTTCCGGGACTGCGTAACCCCGAAACCACCCGCTTTTTCTATTACGCCCATAATGATTACCTGCAGCTATTGCTCGAAGGCGGAATTATCGCGCTGCTGCTGCTCTTTACCCTCTATCTGCTGCTACTTAACCGTTTTACGGCGCTGTGGCGCCAGCGCCAGCGGCTGCCACAGCACTATTTTGAAGCGACGCTCCTTTTTGCCGCACTGCTGGTCGTTGCCCTGCACAGCTTTGTCACCTTTAACTTCTACATTATGGGGATCGCTCTGCTGCTGGGCATTATCACCGCACGTCTGACACAACTCTGCAAACCCTGCACGGCTAACCGCTGGCAAACCCGCTGGGCGGCGAATACCGGCAGACGCCCCTATCAAGTCATCGTTATCCTCTTCACCCTGCTGTTACTGGAGTTTCCCGTTACCATGGGGTTAGCCGATCACGCAAAGAGTCGCGGCAGTGAGCTGTTACAACAGAATCAGCTCAAGGAAGCCTATCACGAGTTTGAACAGGCGACCCAACTCGCCTCGCACATTGATGTTTTTTACCTTCTGACAGGACAGTTTGCCCTAGATGTGATGCAGATGCGCCCCAGCGATATCTTCTATAGCATCGCCGAAGAGAATCTAAAACAGTGCCTTGCCAAAAATGGTTATCGTATTGAGTGCATTCTCGGTCTAGCACAACTCTATGAAGGTTACGGCAGCGAATATAGCCAACCGCCGCAAAATCCCGACGAGCTCAATCACCGCATTGAAGAGCTACTGCGCCAAGCCGTGGCCAAAGATCCTGCCCACCCGCTCGTCCTTGCCCGCTATGGTCGTTTTCTCCTCAAACAACAGCGCCTTGATGACGCTTATCATCTACTTAATGGCAGCGAACACTATCAGTTTCACGGACCAGGAATACGCAGCTACCTGCAAACCTATGCCGAACTCCTGCAACAACGCGGCGAATCACAAAACACTATTTTGCAGCGGTTGCAGCGGCTAGCCCCATAGCACCATCGCTAAAACGGGAGGCCAACGGCGACCCTCCCCTTAAGCAAATAGCGTAGCGAGCAGCAGTAACCCGAGCCACCAACCAACCCCGCGCTGCACTAGGGCAAGGGCGCGGTAAATATCGTCAGGGGTCGCCGCTCGCCCTAACCCCAGCGGCGGACGATTCTCAATTTTGCCATGATAGACCGCACTTCCCCCCAGTTGCAGGTTCAGCGCCCCCGCCCCCGCCGCCATGACCGGGCCAGCGTTTGGACTCTCCCAGTGCGCCGCCTGCTGCTGCCAACACTGCAATCCCTGACGCCACTGCCCCGCGAGTGCATAACTCAGCGCGGTTAAACGCGCCGAAGGCCAGTTAAGCAGATCATCAAGACGTGCCGCACCCCAGCCAAAATAGATATAGCGCGGGGTACGGTAACCCCACATTGCATCCAGCGTATTACTCAAGCGGTAGAGCAGCGCCGCCGCAGCCGCCAGATCACTACTCCAGAGACCCACCACGATAAACCAGAAGAGGGGGGCAAAGAGGGCATCACTACCATTCTCCAGCACCGACTCAACCGTCGCACGGCTCACCCCCTCCACACCCAGTTGCGTCGTATCGCGACTGACGATGCGCCCTACCGCGAGACGAGCTGCCTCCAGTTGCTGCTGTTCAAGCGCTATCGCCACCGCTGTGGCGTGCTCCTTCAGACTTTTTAGACCAATGGTGAAATAGAGCGTCAAGGTCGCCAGCAGCAGGTTAAGGAGATCATCGGTAATCGTCTGCGCTAACCAGATCAGTAGCAGCGGTAGCGGCAAAATGAGCAGCAGCAGGGCAGCGACCCCGCTAAGACGCTGTTGCCAAGGTGAGTGGGTAACGCGGTTACCATAGCGCTCAAGGCGACTGGCAAGCAGACCAAAACCGACCAAGGGGTGCAGACGGCGCGGCTCCCCCCAGAGCTGGTCAAGTAACAGTGCGGCGACAACCGCCAGCGCAATCATCGGATTAACGCTACGACTTCTCTACCTTTAACCCCGTTGAGAGCGAACGCCCGCGCTGCTCTCCAGCCTTCACCGCGCCGCTGTCGGGATCATACTTATTGGCATAACCGCGAGGGGTGACCATCACCCCGCCCTGAGTAAAGGTGGTACTGTTGCCAATAATCACCGTGGTCAACATGCCAATTTCAGAGTCAACCATCGCCTCCAGCGTCGTTAGCTCGATACGTTGCTGCGCCCGATAGGCCGATTTAACCAGTGCCACCGGCGTCGTGGCTAGACGGTGGCGGCTGATGATTCTCTGAGCCTCGACAATCTGCTCGCAGCGTCGGCCACTTTTCGGGTTATAGAGATTAATAACAAAATCGGCCGCCGCCGCCGCCTCGAGGCGCCGCGCAATCACCGCCCAAGGGGTGAGCAGATCGGAGAGGGAGATCGCACAGAAATCGTGGGTAAGCGGCGCACCGACCAGTGCCGCTGCCGCTGAAAGCGCGGTAGTGCCGGGAACCACCTCCACCGTCACGCCGCTTTGCCGATCCCACCCCTGCTGCAACAGATGCTCAAAGGTCGGGCCAGCCATCCCGTAAACGCCAATATCCCCAGAGGAGACCAGCGCCACCACTGCCCCCGCCCTCGCCCGCTGATAAGCGACCACCGCACGGTCAATCTCCTCGGTCATCCCTTTACGAATCACCTCTTTACCCTCCAGCAGATCAGCCACCAGTTCAATATAGGTACTGTAGCCAATCACCACCGTAGCCGCGGCAATCGCCGCCCGCGCCTGAAATGTCATCTGTGCCGCGCCGCCCGGACCCACGCCGACGAGAGAGATCTTTCCCTGTGCTATTGTCATTATTCCTTTCCGTCAAATTTAACCAAAGAGACCGTTACATTTCGCCCAGCGGCATCACGATACCGCGCCTTCTCAATAAAGAGATATTGCGCCGCCAGGGCGGTGCCATACCCTGCCAGCTCCCCGGCAAGCAGCAGCGCCGCCGCCTCGGCAACCGCAGGCGTACCCACATGACGGCGCACCACCTCCGAAGGGTTCGGCACCGCCACCTGCGCCAGCGCTGTCGCCGCATAAAAAGTGAGCGGCCACCCCTGCTGCTGGCAAAAAGAGAGCAGTCCCGCCTCATCCGCCTTTTTATCAATCGTCGCCGCTGCGCTAATCGCCGCAGGAGAGACCCCCGCCTCAGCGAGACTCTGCATCACTGCCGTGGCAATAGACGCCGCCGCCGTATCGCGATCACACCCTAACCCGATAATATACATCTCACCCCGCCGTTATTAATGCTATCCGCAAAGTCATTGCAAAGATGAATGAGAGGCAACCACCCCCGCCTATGGCGTACCCCTCGGCTCTAGCTTCCTGCTTCGCTCTACCTCCCCCATCCTTGGGGGTCTCGTCCACAGGAGGAGAATTGGGGCAAGCATTCCCCTCCAGTGGAGGGGGGCCCGTAGGGCGGGGCAACGCTGCCTAAATAGGTAACCGGACAACTTTTATTCCCCTCCAGTGGAGGGGTGCCCGTAGGGCGGGGTGGTT
>JADGBN010000119.1 GCA_015231435.1 Gammaproteobacteria bacterium | reverse complement strand
AGTCAAGAACAGCAACCGCATTTTTCACCCTAGTGGCGAGGCTCTGCCTCTCCACTAAGGCTTGGTGGCTCCGCCACCCGAATGCAGACAGACGGCGGAGCCGTTAAGAGAGAGTGCCGAGGCAGAGCCTCGGCACCAGTCAAAATTAAATGAAATGTGGTATAAACAAGAATTCCATAAACTTCCGCCATTAGATTAATTATGAAAATTGACCTTGTTCCCATTGACGATTATTTTCTTGCAAACGCGGGATGGTGCCTATATGACCCTCACGGTTCTACCTTTGTTAATAGATGACCCGTATCAAATAAACTGTCACCGTAGCTAACAACGTGACTATAGCAGATAACGCTCCCCCCGCTTCACCACCGCTGTTGGGTGTCGATAGCGGCGGCACCTTTACCGACTTTTTTCTTAGCGACAAGGGGCAACTGCGTATTCATAAAGTGCTCTCCACACCTTATGCACCCGAAGCCGCCATTTTACAGGGCATTACCGAACTCGGTCTCGCGCAGCAGCCCCTTACGCTGATACATGGCTCGACGGTTGCCACCAATGCAGTTCTTGAGGGCAAGGGGGTGCGTACCCTCTATATTACTAACCGTGGCATGGGCGATCTGCTGACCATTGGCCGCCAAACACGGCGCGAACTCTATAACCTGCAGCCGCAGCCATTGCCGCCCCCGGTTGATGACGCACTTATTCATGAAACCGGTGGACGTATCTCAGCGACAGGGGAGATCCTCGAACCACTCACCGAGGCCGATCTGACGGCGATTAGTGCGGCGATTATCAACCTTAAACCTGCGGCTGTTGCGATTAACCTGCTCTTCTCGTTTGTTGATGACCGCTATGAGCGGCTGATTGCCAGCACCGTTCAGCGCACTGCTGAACAGCTCGGATATGCCGTTTTCTGTAGCCGCTCCTCCGCCCTGCTTGCGGAGATTCGTGAATATGAACGGGGTATCACCACCTGGCTTAATGCCTGGATTGGGCCACTGGTCGCCGGCTATTTACAACGCCTGCAACAGGCACTGCCAGAGGCGACCATTTCAGTGATGCAGAGCAATGCGATGACCATGGCGACTGACGAGGCGGCGGATGCCGCGGTGCGCCTGCTGCTCTCCGGCCCGGCAGGCGGTCTGCAGGGTGCAAGGGCTGTCGCGGCATTGGCAGGTATTAAACGGATGCTCACCTTTGACATGGGCGGAACCTCTACCGATGTTGCCGCCATTGATGGTGAACTGCTGCTAACCACGCAAAGTCTGATCAGCCACTACCCTGTCGCCATTCCAATGGTCGCCATGCACACCATCGGCGCTGGGGGCGGTTCCCTAGCACACCTTGATAGTGGCGGAATGCTACATGTCGGCCCCGCCTCGGCAGGGGCAGATCCGGGTCCCGCCTGTTACGGTCGTGGGGGCAGTGCGCCCACGGTAACCGATGCCCATCTTATTCTTGGACGGCTGCCACGCAATGCCGCTTTAGGCGGAAAACTTCTCCTAGACTATGAGGCAGCCGTCGCTGCCATAACGCCCCTCGCCAACGACTTAACCGCACAGACGTCACGCAGCGGCAAGGAGCCCCTTGTGGATGCCGCAGCGGCGATAATTAGCGTTGTCAATGAGGCAATGGCCCGCGCCCTGCGGGTGATCTCCATCGACAAGGGGCTTGATCCCCGTGACGCCACCTTGGTCTCCTTTGGCGGCGCGGGGGGGCTGCATGTTTGTGATCTCGCCACTGCCCTTGGTATGCAACAGGCGTTCATTCCGGTTCATGCGGGGGTACTCTCGGCACTGGGCATGGTGAGTGCGCCGCGCGGTCGCGAACTCTCCCAAACGGTGCAGCAGCCGCTGAATCAACTCGATACCAACGCCATCACCCATCAGTTTGACCAGCTGATTGCCAAGGGGAGGCAGGCGTTGGCACGAGAAGGGCTTAGCGCTAATGCCGTGACTGCACGTTGTCGAATTGATCTGCGCTATCGCAACCAGTCCCATACCCTCGCACTCGACTGGCCACAACCCTCTACCAGCGCCGCCGCTGCGGCGTTTCACCAGCTGCATCAACAACGTTACGGCCATCAAATGCAGCGTGATATTGAAGTGGCCACCCTGCGTCTGCATCTGGCGACACCAACCCGCCCTCTCCTTCTGCCAACAATTAACGGTAAAGAGGCGACACCGGCAACCCTAATCCCCAGCGCCGAGCATCACCTTTGCCATCCCCTGGGCATTCCCCACTGGCAGCGCGACAAGCTCGTTGCCGAGCAGCAGATCACCGGGCCGGCGATTATCTCTGAAGCGATCGCCACTACCTACATCGCCCCCCGCTGGCACTGCCGGGTTGACAGTTACGGCAACCTGCATCTGCATCAGCTCACCGCTAACGTATCCACTGGAATATAGCCCCTTGAACTTGAAACCGCTAAGCAGCAATTGATATAGAACAAAAAAATTGGCTAAAGACTCGTAACCTCCACGATATTATGACAAAATCGGCCCGTTTTTGGACACACGACTGACTACGGGATACCTGCAAATGATCAATGATAATAGTAAGACCTCAGGTGCCAAATCACCTGTCGCTGAAAAACAGCCTGCCAATACCCCTCTCAAGACCGATAATCAACCTGTTGAGAATAAGGATCCGCTAATGGAAGACGAGATCAATGTAATCGAAAACAGAATCTCCAGCGCGCTTGCTAATAATAAAAGACGTTCCGAAGCTGAACGAAAAGAGCGGCGCAAAGCGATTAACCGCTATCGACGTGAGGAGTCACTCAAACCCTATCAGGCCGAACTCATTAAACTGCAAAAGTATCTTGAGGATAGTAATCGGCGCATGATCATCCTCTTTGAGGGTCGCGATGCGGCCGGTAAAGGCGGGACAATTCGCCGTGTCACCCGCTACATGAACGTGAAACACTATCGTATTGTCGCTCTCGGCAAACCCACTGAGCAGGAGCGCACACAGTGGTTTTTCCAAAAATATGTCCGTGAGTTCCCCACCGGAGGCGAAGTCGTTCTCTTTGATCGCAGCTGGTATAACCGTGCCATGGTCGAGCCTGTTTTTGGTTTCTGTACCCCGGAAGAGTACAAAAATTTTATGAGCGGCGTTAGTGGTTTTGAGAAGGATACCGTGCGGCAGGGCACCTTCTTCGTAAAACTCTACTTTAGTGTAACCAAAGAGATGCAGGCCGCTCGTTTTGACCGACGTCACAGCGATCCGTTGCGTCAATGGAAACTCAGTGAGGTAGACGTTCAGGCTCAAGAGCGCTGGGACGAATTTACCCGCGTCAAATATCAGATGCTGAAAAAGACCAATACCACACACGCACCCTGGAAGGTTATTCGTTCAAACGACAAATATCTCGCCCGCATTAACGCAATGAAGGTCATTCTTAACGCCATCCCCTACGAGAACCGTTCAACTATTCTCGACTTTGTGCCTGATCCCAATATCGTTATCTCTGGCTCACGCGAACTCGAAATTATGGAAGCGCAACAGCTCAATAGCGGCAAGTTCGAGTTATAACGCCCGACGACAAGCACCCGATCTCAGAATAAGTCTGATGATCGGGTCACTGCGCCCAACCGCGCTCCCCAAAGAGCGCCAGATGATCCCCCCTCGCTAACCACGTCAGCGAACGCCCTTGCAACAACTTCCCAGTGCACTCTCCATTCGCTGCTGCCATATTTTAGGGTGCCGCGCAACGGATAAATTTTTCTGCTCTAACTCTGTTCTCATTCACGCCAGAAATCCTCACAATCAACTTTAAGTTATCGCCGCATAGAGCTGAATATTCACCCTTATCAGAAATAAATCCCACCCTGTTTTTTCACTCTAACCCATTGTCAATACTCAAAGTTATCATTTTTTCAGGCTTGACACCTCCCCTCCATTCTCACTATAGTGGCAAAAAAGTGGGGCATCGTGGCATTTTGTGGAATTTAATGGGTTTGACCTAGGAGAGTAGTGAGTGTTTCGGGGGGTGGCTGAGCTAAGTCTTGATACCAAGGGGCGCATTTCTGTGCCGACTCGCTATCGTGACGAACTTTTAACCAGTTGCGAAGGTCATCTGGTGATTACCGTGGATACCGCCGAGAAATGTCTGGTGATCTACCCTCTGCCAGAGTGGGAGACGCTACAACCCAAACTCGACGCACTCTCCAGCATTAACCCGATGTCCGCACGGGTAAAACGCCAGCTGCTTGGCAACGCAACGGATGTTGATATGGATAGCAGTGGCCGCCTGTTGATCCCTTCCAAACTGCGTAAACACGCAATGCTCGACAAAAAGCTGGTGATGATCGGCCAGGGCAAGAAATTTGAGCTTTGGGATGAGGCGCATTGGGATAGCCGTAACCACGAGTGGCAGCAGGCTATCCTTGACAGTGACACCATTCCTACCGATCTAGAGTCACTACCACTGTGACATCCGAAGCTTGGTCACATCAGAGCGTCATGCTGCATGAGAGCCTGACGGCGCTTCAGATTACCCCCGACGGGATCTATGTCGATGCCACCTTCGGTCGTGGCGGTCACACGGCGGCAATCCTTGCCCAACTGAACCGTGATGGTCGGGTTATCGCCTTTGATCAAGATCCCGAAGCGGTTGCCGTGGCACAGCAACGTTTTGCTAATGAACCCCGTTTAACGATTTACCACGCCCCTTTTACCGAGCTTAACCAGACTCTTAACGAATTAACCCTGACAGGCAAAATTAATGGCATTCTTCTTGACCTTGGCGTTTCATCACCACAACTGGATGATGCCAACCGTGGTTTCAGCTTTCGTCATGAGGGTCCGCTCGATATGCGGATGAACCCTCACAGCGGCATTTCGGCTGCTGAGTGGCTGGCGCACGCCAACGCGGAGGAGATCGCCTTGGTTCTCAAAACCTATGGCGAAGAGCGTTTTGCCAAACGCATTGCCACGGCGATTGTCAGCCAGCGTCAAAGCGTTGCCAAAATCACCACGACCACGGCGCTGGCGGCGGTCGTTGCCGAGGCGATGCCGCATCACGAACGCGACAAACACCCCGCCACACGCACCTTTCAGGCGATACGAATCTATATTAACCGTGAACTCGAGGCGCTTGACCAGGTGCTTACCCAGGTCAACAGTGCCCTCGTTCAAGGGGGGCGTCTGGTGGTCATCAGCTTTCACTCCCTTGAGGATCGCCGCGTTAAACGCTTTATGCGCGATGCCGCACACGGCGATCATGCACCAATAAAACTCCCTCTGCGCAGCGATCAGCTTGCGCCGCCGCAACTGCGTCTAATTGGTAAGGCACAACAGGCGAGCGCCAGCGAAGTGGCAGCAAATCCCCGTGCCCGTAGCGCCGTGCTGCGGGTTGCCGAGCGCATGGCATGAATCAGGATACGCTGCCATGGATGCTGGCGCTGGCGATTATGGTGAGCGCCTTCGGGGTGATTATCACCACGCATCAGTCACGCATGAATTTTATTAAACTGCAGCACCTGGAGAAGGTGCGTGATGAGCTGATCACCGACTGGGGGCGATTGCAGATTGAACTGGGGGCGCACGCCTCGCACGGTCGCATTGAGAACAGTGCGCGTCAGGATCTGAAAATGGTGCTGCCGGCGCACCAAGAGATCATCATGATTAGCCCCGACGTCACAGGGCAGCCCTGAACGTGGTCGCCATCACCGCTAAATCAGCAAAAAAACCCCTCATCTGGCGTATTCGTCTGGTGCAAGGGGCGCTGCTGCTGGGGGCGATCGCCCTTGTCGGACGGCTAATGGTGATTAATCTTGATCAACGCGATTTTCTGCAGGATCAGGGGGATGCCCGCTATCTACGCAATGTCAGCATTCCTGCTAACCGTGGGGTCATTCATGATCGCAATGGCGAGCCGTTGGCAATCAGCACGCCAATGGAGTCTATCTGGGTCAATCCTAAACGGATTAATCTTAATCACGCCAATCTGCCACAGCTGGCAAAATTTCTGAACATTAACCTCAGCAAGCTGAAAAAAGATATTAGCGATCGTAAGGGGCGCGAATTCTACTACCTCAGCCGTCAGCAGCCCCCTGCACTGGCAGAGAAAATTATGGCGCTGCGCATTGATGGCATTGCCACCGAACGCGAATACTACCGCTTCTACCCCCTCGGGGAGGTGGTCGCCCACCTTATCGGCTTTACCAATATTGACGGTGTTGGCCAGGAGGGTGCTGAACTGATGATGGAGCCGCGTCTACGCGGTCACGCCGGCAGCAAGCGGGTACTGAAGGATCGCCTTGGTAATATTGTCGAGAACCTTGAGAGCATTAACCAGCCGCGTAATGGTGATGATCTCTATCTCAGCATTGACCGCCGCATTCAGTATCTCGCCTATCGCGAACTCAAGGCAGCTGTGGCACGCAATCAGGCGCGGGCTGGCTCTGCGGTGGTCATCGATGTCCGTACCGGTGAAGTGCTGGCGATGGTCAACCAACCCTCCTACAACCCCAATAACCGTGCGGCACTCGATCCGGCGGCGATGCGTAATCGTGCCGTCACCGATATCTATGAGCCCGGCTCAACGATGAAGCCGTTTACCATCGCCCTGGCACTGGAGAGCGGCCTCTATACCCCCGAAACTGTGATTGATACCAACCCCGGCAGCGTGCGTATTGCCGGCTTTACCATTTACGATCACCGTAACTATGGGGTGCTTAACCTCTCTGGCATTATTCAAAAATCAAGTAACGTCGGCGCCAGTCAAATTGCCCTAAATATGGATACCAAACACTACTGGCAACTGCTCGACCGTTTTGGTTTTGGCAAAATTACCGATATGGGCTTTCCCGGTGAATCCCCGGGCTATCTCAATGAGTATCAGCAGTGGCGGCGTGTTGATCAAGCAGCTCTGGGCTATGGCTACGGCCTCTCCGTCAGTACCCTGCAGCTCACCCAGGCCTATTCGGTTCTCGCCGCAGCCGGTGTCATGCACCCGGTCTCACTCTTTCGCCGCGACAAGGCTACCAATAAAAGTCAGCAGGTCATTCCCGAACGCATTAGCCATGAGGTGATTAAGATGATGGAGCTGGTCACCCAGGCAGGGGGAACCGCAACCTCTGCACGCATTAACGGCTATCGTGTCGCCGGTAAAACCGGTACGGTGCGGGTGATTGGGGCGAATGGTTACGATGAAGAGAACTATCGCGGCCTCTTTGCCGGTATCACCCCCGCCTCCAATCCACGGTTAGCAATGGTCACCGTTATCGAGCAGCCACAAGCCGCTGACTACTACGGCGGTATTGTCGCAGCACCCGTCTTTTCGCGGGTCATGACCGGCGCCCTACGCATTCTCGACATTCCTCCCGATAATCTGCAGGCAGTGAGCGGGAGCGCAACGCAATGAACCAGCGCGTCCTCTGCACCCTCGGTCAACTACTGCACAATCTCACCCTCGGCAACCTCCCCCTGGCGAAGCGTGTCAGTCGCCTTGAGGAGATCACCGTTCACGGCATCCATCTTGATAGCCGCAAAGTCACCGCCGGAGATCTCTTTGTTGCCCTGCACGGTAGTGCCCAGCATGGTCTGAGTTATCTGGACCAAGCAATCGCCGGTGGTGCCACGGCGGTGATTTATGATCCACAGGGAGTTGAGACAACTGCGTTACAGGCATCACTCCAGCAGTTGGCGGCAACCGCGACCATCACCCTAGTGGCTGTTCCCAATCTGCGGCAGCTCATTAGCCGTATCGCCGGACGCTTCTATCACCACCCGTCACGCCAGCTTAATCTAATTGGCGTCACTGGTACCAACGGCAAAAGTTCCGTCAGCCACTTTATTGCCGA
>JADGBN010000118.1 GCA_015231435.1 Gammaproteobacteria bacterium | reverse complement strand
CTGCGCTTGGTGGCTACGCTGCCTGGCGCTACCACCGTGGCAACCAAACAAAAAAACTATGGCCTTTTTAACCTAACTCGTCGATCCCTTTTGTTAGTAAGTAACGGCTGTAGGCGTCAATAAATCGCAGTGTGCTTACAGCAAGGCATTAGTTTAAAATAAAAAACCCCGTAAATACGGGGTTTTTTATAAGCAGTCAAAAATAAGAAAAAGATTTACAATATAACAGTTAAAATACAACCGATTAAAATAACGGCATTATTTTTCAAATAATGTTAAATGGAAAGAAGATGTGCTGACGAAACGTAACCGTTCAGACCCCCCCCACCACTTTTGCCCCCCCTCTCCCCTCGGGTTAGGGTGAGGGTAAAAAAAGCAGGGTGTCTAAACATTTACGAAAGGAGTTGGTCGCCCTAAGAATGAGAGCCACGAATAATATCGTGTCTGACCCCATTTAATTTTAAATCATCCAGCGATATATAGCTCGCTTTACCACTTTCAATTTTTTCTTTTCTATCAAGAAGAACTTCTTCATGCCATTTTGGTGATTTAATTTCAACAGATTCGTGGGTCAGTGAATCCCATAATGCCTCCATAGTTTGAAGACGCTCATTCACACTCATTTTTGAAATTTCAGCAATAGTCATTTAAATTTCCTCAGTATCAACTGAATATATTTTAACAGAAGGAGGTCAATTAATGTCAATGACATCACTATAGTGCCCTGTTCCGATATGTCAACTATACCCAAAATCATTGGAGATGATGGAAGGCGGCAAAGTCGCTAATACCCATGAGCATAGAGAAGCGATGTGATTGGAGTGATCCTAGGGTGATGAGGACGGGTATATTGACTACTCGCTGCGCTGTAGCAGGCCATCCTCCAGTACGACGACCCGATCCATGCGTGCTGCCAGTTGCAGATCGTGGGTGACAATGAGCAGGCTGGTGCCACGCTCTTTATTGAGCGACAGCATTAACTGATAGACCTGCTCTGCCACTTTTCGATCAAGATTGCCGGTCGGCTCATCTGCCAGCAGTGCCTGCGGTGAGGTGACCAGCGCCCGCGCTATCGCAGCGCGCTGCCGCTCGCCGCCGGAGAGCTCGCCCGGTTTATGGCGCAAGCGACTCTCCAGCCCTACCTGCGTTAAGAGTACCGTTGCCGCAGCCGTGGCAGCGGCGACCGACTCGCCGCGAATGAGCAGCGGCAGGGCGACATTCTCCAGCGCGGTAAACTCGGGCAACAGATGGTGAAACTGATAGACAAAGCCAAGGCGACGGTTACGCAAACGGCCCCGCTCACGCTCACTTAAGGCATCAAGGCGCTGGCCGGCAACGCTTATCTTGCCGTCAGTTGGCAGATCAAGCCCCCCCAGCAGATGCAGCAGGGTACTTTTGCCACTGCCCGAGGCGCCGACAATCGCCACCTGCTCACCGACGGCGAGATCAAAATCGATACCCCGCAGCACATCAGCATAGAGGCCACCCTCATTAAACTTTTTGGTGACACCACGACAACAAATCACCGGTGCGTTGGCAACTGAACTACTCATAACGTAAGGACTCCGCCGGTTGCACGCGCGAGGCACGCCAAGCCGGATACAGGGTGGCAATAACTGTCAGGAAGAAGGAGACCACGCTAATTTTTACCACATCGCCCGGATGAAGTTCGGAGGGCAGGGTGCTAATGTAATAGACATCGGCGGGGAGAAACTGAATACCAAAAAACTGTTCGATCATCGGCACCAGCGTCTCGACATTTAGCGCCAACGCCACCCCACCGATCAGTCCCAACAGGGTGCCAAACAGACCAATTAGCGTTCCCTGCACAATAAATATCACCATCACGCTCATGGGCGAGGTTCCTAGCGTTCGTAATATGGCGATATCACTCTGTTTATCGGTAACCACCATCACCAGCGTCGAGACGATATTAAAAGCGGCGACGGCGACTATCAGAAAGAGGATGACAAACATCACCGTCTTCTCGGTTTGAATGGCGCGAAAGAAGTTGCGGTGTGACTGCGTCCAGTCACGCACCCAGTAGGCGTCGGAGAGGGTTGCGGCAAGCTCGCGTGCAAGAAAGGGGGCGGCATAGAGATCTTTCAGCTCCAGCCGTATCCCGCTTACCCCTCCCTCCATACGAAAGAGCTTTTGCGCATCGGCCATGTGAATAAAGGCCATGGCGCTATCGTACTCATACATACCAACTTCAAAAAGGCCGGTCACCAGAAAGCGTTTAAGGCGCGGTGCCACACCGGCTAACGAGACATCCACGGTCGGAGAGACCACCGTCACCTTGTCGCCGACACCCACGCCCAAACCGCGCGCCAAATCGGTGCCAAGAATAATGTGATAGAGCCCGGGCTGCAGATCGTCAAACGCGCCGCTAATCATGCTGTTAGCCACCGAGGAGAGCTTCGCCTCCTCTGCGGGCAACACGCCACGCAGCACGGTACCATTAACCGCCTCCCCATTCATTAGCATCCCCTCCTTTTGAATATAGGGGGCGCTGGCCACCACCTCTGCTTGTTGACTGGCCGCCTCCTGTAGTCGCGGCCAGTCGCGCATCACACCACCTAAATCGGTAATCGTCGCATGGGAGGTCATACCCAAAATACGCTGGCGCAACTCGGTCTCAAAGCCATTCATCACCGAGAGCACGGTAATTAGCGCGGTTACCCCAAGGGCAATGCCGATAATCGAGGTGAAGGAGATAAATGAGATAAAGTGATTACGCCGTTTTGCACGGGTATAACTAAGACCGATGAAGATCTCATAGGGTTGAAACATAAAATGGAGTGGCCTGTAGGTTGGGGAAAGTGAGCCGTGTAAAGTCGTTCAGACGACAAAAAACTGCTGCCAAAGGGCTGTCACACGTTGTCGCTGGGCTAGATAATCATTGGCAGCGACAAGCGCGGGAAGTTCAAGAAGATTTAAACGGTGCACTTGTGCGCGCAGGGTTTTATAGGCATCGATTAGATCTTCACTCTCGGCAAGGGTTATTTTACCCGCTGCGGCGAGTGCCTCAAGAATGCGGATATTGTCGCTATAGTAGCAGATTGCGGGAGAGGCTGACGACCAGGCCAGCACCGCAAACTGCACCATAAACTCAATATCGGCAATACCGCCTTCACCCTGCTTCAGGTCAAACTGCTCACTGCTGCTTTTGTCCAGCTGCTGGCGCATCTTGTCACGCATCATCACCACCTCCTCGCGCAACTTGCCGATTTCCCGGGGCTGGCAGAGGATCTCGCGACGAATGAGACTAAAGGTGTTGGCGACTGCCGCATCACCACACACCACCCGCGCCCGTACCAGCGCCTGATGCTCCCAGGTCCAGGCGTGTTTTGTCTGATACTCCTCAAACGCCGACAACGTACTCACCAGCAGCCCCGACGCACCGCTGGGGCGCAGGCGGGTATCAATCTCATAGAGGGTTCCCGAGGGGGTGCGAATATTTAACCGACTTAACAGCCGCTGACCAAGACGCGCCATAAAGGTCTCACCGTCGATCTGCCGCGCCCCGTTACTGCGATAGGCTCCCATCGCATCGGCACAGATGAAAACCAAATCAAGATCCGAGCCATAACCCAACTCGATCCCCCCCATTTTGCCGTAACCAATCACCGCAAAACCGAAGGGCTCGGTCACCAGCGGCGGCCGCCCCGGCATCTGCGGCACACCAAAACGTCCCTGCAACACCCGCCACGCCTGACGCAGCGCGGCATCGACAATCATCTCTGCAAGATCCGTAAGATGATCGCTCACCCGCATCAGCGGTACCGTTTCGGTAATATCGGCAGCCGCAATTCGCAGTAAGACCGCCTGCTGAAAACGCCGCAACAGTTCCAGCTCCTGCTCTTCATCGCCGACATCCACCGCCAACAGACGTGCATGAAGCTCATTTTGCAGCGCTTCGCGCTGCGGCACCGCATAGAGTGTGCGCGGATCTAACAGCTCATCCAGCAGCTGCGGATGGCGCACAATCTGCCTGGCAATCCACGGGCTGGCGGCGGTCAAGCGTACCAGCTGACTCAGAGCTTGGGGATTCTCTATTAACAGAGCAAGGTAAGCGCTACGTCGTGCCACCGCCTCAATTATCGCCAGCAGTCGCAATAGGGTGGCGTCGCTCTGCTCCACCTGCCCCGCCTCCCGCAATAGGGCTGGCATCAGCTGATCAAGACGCCGCCGCGCAATTGCGCTCATATGGATAACAGCGTGACCACGCAGGAGAATTAACAGGCGCCGCAGCAACTCATCAACATCGCCATAACCTGCCGCTTGCAGAGCCGCCGGGTTATCTTGATGATCAATCACCTCACTGACCACCGACTCGCCCTCGGCAGCATGCAGCGATAGCGTGCTCCAGAGCTGTGTCAAGGCATCACGCTGTGGTGCCGCTTCACCCTGACTGGCAGCGGCGGGCAGCGCAAAAATCTGCATAAAGTGTTGATGCACCATCGCCATCTCGGCCTCAACCACCGCCGCAAAAGCGGGCCAGTCGGCAAACCCCATGGCGAAGGCGTGACGCGCTCGCCCCAAAGCATCGCTTGCCAGCGGCAGCAGATGCGTCTGTTGATCTTCCACCTGCTGCAAACGGTGTTCACTGCGACGCAACAAGAGGTAGGCACGATGCAGCGCATCGACAACCGCATCCGGCAGCAGCCGCATACCGCGCAAAACCTCCAGCACCGAAAGAATCGGCTGGATCTGCAACGCCTTATCACGGCCACCGCGAATCAGCTGAAACGCCTGGCCGATAAACTCGATTTCACGAATACCGCCGGCACCGAGTTTAACATTATGATGCAACCCCTTGCGCTCGACTTCGCGGGCGATCATCTCCTTCATCTCGCGCAGCGACTCAAAGGCACCAAAATCAACATAACGACGATAGATAAAGGGGCGAATACGCTTTAACAGCAACGCCCCCTGTTGCCGATCACCGGCAACCACTTGCGCTTTAATGAGGGCATAACGCTCCCACTCCCGCCCGTGCGTCTGATAGTAACCCTCCATCGCATCAAAACTGATCGCCAGCGGGCTGACCTCACCAAAGGGTCGCAGACGCATATCAACACGAAAGACCCGACCCTCTGCGGTGGTGCTGTCAAGCGCGCGAATCAGACGCTGGCCTAGGCGGATAAAAAACTCCTGATTGGTCAACTGCCGCCGACCACCACGGGTTTCACCCTCCTCTGGGTAGGCGAAAATCAGATCAATATCAGAGGAGTAGTTAAGCTCGCCTGCACCGAGTTTACCCATACCCAACACCACCAGATGCTGCTGTTGATCACCCTCGGCGGCGCTGCTGTAGGGGGTACCCCACTGCTCACAATGCAGGGTATAGAGATAGTTAAGCGAAAAATCGAGCAGTAGCGATGCCAGTTGTGAAAGATCCGCCACCACCTCACTTAACGGCGCCCCAGCGACCAGATCACGCCAGGCGATACGCACCATTTCGCGACGACGGATCTTGCGCAGCTGCTGCAGTAGCGTCGCCTCATCAACCACCTCTGCGAGCATGGCGCGAACCACCCTGGCCATCTCATCGGCAAGATAAGCGCGGCTTAACAGCCCCTGCTGCCAGAGTTCAACAAACATCGCTGGCTGACGAAGAATCTCCTGCGCGACAAAAGGGCTACAGGCACTCACCTGCCGCAGCTGTTCAGTAAACATCGGCGTCAATTCATCTGCCGCCAGCAGCGGCTCCAGCAAAGGGAGCAGGGCTGCCATGCGCTGCTCCACTGCGGGTAACAGCAGTGCGGGAATCGGCTGTTGCAAAGGGCGTGTTGCCAAAGGATCGTTGCTTAGCATCAAAATATCATCTATGGCTGAGTGGGTGCCGCTTTACCGGCCGCTTCACTACCTGAGGCCGGTGCCGGGACTGCATCATGGTAGTAGTCATATTTAGTGAGAATATCATTGGTAAAGGCCCACGCCTCATCGTAGCCCAGACCACTCTCATTGGGGATAATAATCCGCACATAGAGATCTTTCGGATGCTTCTGCTTATAGGCGGCAAGCTCTTTATGTAGCTGCGCTAAATTGAGATCACGGTAGGCCGCCTCACCCTCCTGACGCAACTGATAGACCGCCTCATCACCCCTCTTGCCACCCTTTTTGGTATAACGCGCCTCAACGACAAACTTGCCCTGGCTACTACGCGCCGGACGAATTAGGGCATCATACTTACCGCGTAACTGCTCAAACTCCCGCTGCAAGGCGTTAACATCCATCTTTGCCAGTTCACTTAAGCGCGCAAGCCGCGCGAGTTCCTGCTCTTTTTTAAGACTCTCGCGCTCCAACTCACTGTAGTTCTGCTTCACCGTTTGTAGTGACTCCCCCTGAAGACGATACTCAAGCATCAGATCTTCAAGGGTTTTAATCCGTTTTGCCAACTCTGCCTGAAGGGCTGCCAGCTCTTCGCGGCTTTGACTCAACTGTTGATCACGCTCGGCAACTTCACTACTCTTTTTCTTTACCGTTTCGCGCTCCGCCTGGAGCAGCTCATCACGCTGATTAATTTCACGATCCCGCGCCACCACCTGCATTTTTGCCTGATTGAGCTGCTGCTGCTGCTCCTGCAGGGTGAGATCGCGCTGCTGCAACTCACGCTCACGCTGTAACAACAGCGCCTGCTGCTCCGTCAGGATTGTCTGCTGTTGACGCTCAATTTCATCGCGCTGTTTAAGCGCTGCTTCGCGTAGCACCGCTTCCCCCTGCAACGATCGCACCTCTTGCTGCAGTGTTAACAGCTGATCCTCAAGCGTCATATTGGTCTCGCTGGCCATCTTAACCAGCTCCGTCGCCTGCATCTCTGCCTCCATAGTGAGACGCAACTCCCTCACCAACTCCCAGTTTTTAATAATCACCACGGTCGAAGTGAGCAGAAAAATCATCACAATCACCATCATAATATCGGTGAAAGAGGGCCAGAAATCGCCACTGCTGGAGTGGCGTTCGCGATTAAGACGCAGATCAACAAAGCCGGACACGGGAGATTAACGCTCCGCCTTAAAAGAGGCGGCGTTTGTCGCTGCCACAGCGGGGGAGTTAATCGCAACCGGTGCAGCCGCAACCATCTCACGCTTCTCTGGCAGACGGAAACCTTCCCGCAACAGTGATTTCAACTCATCGAGATCGCTGCGCATCGGCGCGACATTCTCGCCGATCACCATCGCTGCACGAATAAGCTGCCGCCCCGACTCCGCATTGAGCTGCTGCGCCGCATTAAAAGTCGCCACCGCCTCACGCAGTTCGGCAATCATCCCCCCCATCTGCGCCACCACCGATTCACGGGTATAGTTGTATTTGGGCATGAGATAGAGTGTCGTCACCTCCTCCACCCGACTTAAGACCCGCGTCTGCACATCGGTCAATTTAAGAAAGAAGTAACCGTACACCAGATAACAGATAATCGCCGAAATAGTGGTGGAGAGCGCGGTTGACATGCCGTGAATAATTAGCCCCATATTGCCCATCGACTCCATCGAATCAATCAGATTGGAGGCTCCCACCAGCGCAATCGACAACGAGACAACGGTACCGAACACCCCAGTCAAGATAAGAATATTACTGACAAACTTGGGCAGCGTGACCCGGGTACTCTCGTTGGCAACCACCACCGCCGCCAACGCCCCCTGATCGATCACCGCACGCTGCTGCTGCAACTTTTTGACCATTAAAAAACGCTGTGAGATCAACCGCCGCGATGGCAGCCGTTCGAGCGAGAAGTTATCACCCTGTTCAAAATAGCTGGCAAAGCGCTGCAGATCGACCTCTTCACTACGGTAAAAGAAAAGCAGGGCAAATAGTTTAATCACCCCGAGGAGAAAAATGAGGTAGATAGCGACATTAATAAGCAC
>JADGBN010000117.1 GCA_015231435.1 Gammaproteobacteria bacterium | reverse complement strand
TCCGAATATTGTTGGCGGGAAGAAAAAGATAATCTTTGCTCGGTGTCCCCGCAGTACCATGAATCAGTTGATAAGCATCGCGTCCGGCGGTGGTAGGGACAATTTGCATCAAGCCGTAGGCAGGGGCGCTGCTGATGGCATAGGGGTTAAAACTGCTCTCGGTCTCAATCACCGCATAGATTAACGCCTCACTCACCCGATAACGACGACTCTGTTCAGTCACTTGGCTGGCATACTTGTTTTTCTGGCCACCCTGATAGTTTTTCACCATCATTAATTCAACGTAGTGATGCAACTTTCCATTGAGCTTATCCTGCCGATAAGCCGTGCGTAACAGCTCTTTGGCGTACTGCCGCGCACGCCACTGACCGCGAATCGCCTTACCCTGATGATCTAACACTAGACCATAGAGAAAGGGTTCGCCTTTCATCTCAACCGGCTTATCGGAGAGCAGATCGACCTTTTCAGGATCATCGGGGGTGAGCAGCGTGGTGATAATCGCCTGCTCCAACAGCGAAAGCGCCTCTTTTTCAGCGATTGTCTCAATCCGAATCAGCCCGGTATCAAAGTTGATAATCGCGCGACTCTGATACGCATCAGAGTATTTGACAAACTCCTTGGGCGTGGCGACCACCTTATCGCCCCAACGCTGCATAATTTTATCGGCCAGTTGTGCCAGTTTGCCACGAATAATGGTATCTATTTCGGCGATCCCGGTCGAGGGAACCTGCGCCGCCACCACCTCGCCCAACCGCCCTTGACGCACCGCCACCACACCATCCACCGAACGTCGCACCTCTGTCGGGGTGCAGGCAGATAGCGACAATAGAGGCGTAAGCGGAAGAAACTGCAAAAACTGGCGTCGCTGCATCGGTTAACTCCTTCGCATTAAGTGTTTAGCTGCCTCGGCTATAGTCACCATCCAGAGATTGTCGCATCTGCTCCTGATGTTTTATCACCAAGTAAAGTAACGACAAACCATGCAGCAGCAGGGTCATGCCAATTAGGACATCAGCCAGTGACCAGACCAGCTTTACCGGAAAAAAGGGGCCGTAAAACGTCGTAATGACAAAGACCCAGCGAAAACGCAGGGTATTCACCCCGCCGAGATAGTGAAAGCAGCGCTCGGCGTAGTGCGACCAGCCGATCATCGTCGAGAAGGCGAAGAAGGTTAAACAGATAATAATGAAAATTCGGCCATTCTCACCATAGCTCGCCTGAAAGGAGTGCACCGTCAGATAGGCGCCGTTCCACTCACTCCAGTGCCCCGCCGAAAGGACCACCAAGCCGGTTATCGTACAGATCACCAGCGTATCCAGTACCGGAATGAGTGCCGCCAAAAAGGCGTTATGGCGAATATCACCGCTATTTGCCGCCTGAATAAAGGGGGCCAGTCCCAATCCCGATCCGTGGGAGAAGATGCCGCGTGCCGTACCAAACTGCACCGCCTGCAACACCGTATAACCCGCCACTCCGCCAATTATTGGTGTTGGGGAGAACGCATGAGTAAAGACGAGCTCGATCATCTCAAGGGTACGCAGCGGATGGCTAAGCAGAATAAAGAGTCCCGCCGCAACATAGGCAAAAAGCATTACCGGTGTTAGATATAAACTGACGGTCACAATTTTTTGCAAGCCACCCATAATCACCCCGCCCACCGCCAGCGCCATGAGTGTCGCCACCAGAAAATGGGAGGCACCGATCTCGCCATCAATCGCATGGGCGACCGAATTGGACTGAATCAGGTTGGCGGTGAGAAAGCCTTGTACCAGCAACAGTGCCGCCATAGTGATCGGAATCCAACGCCAGCGACCGGTAAAGAAGTGCTCCAGATAGGCCATCGGTGTCGCATAGGCACGATGCGCTGGATCGGAGGATTGATAGCGAATCGCCAGCCAGGTCGAACTCATGCGCAGACTCATGCCCATCAGTGCCGACAACCAGAGCCAAAAGAGTGCCCCCGGCCCCCCTAAATGGAGCGCTGTACTCACCCCGGCGAGATTACCCACGCCAACCGCCGCCCCGAGGGCGGTTAATAGCGCCTTACCTTGGGAGATATGCTGTACGGGCGCCTGCGTCCCTGCCTGCGCAGCATCCGGGGTGCGCTGTGACCACCAGTGACGCAGCGCCGGAACCAGACGCCGCCAGGCGACAAAGCCGGTGAGCACCAGCACCAACAGGGCGATCTCAAGATAGAGAAAACTTAAAAGGGGATTCCAGATCCAGCTGGCCAAGGTCTCCATCAGTGCGCTAACCTAAATTCGGCGAAAGCCAGTAGCGTGCGGTTGCTTGATCAACCCCCTGACTCTGTGCATAAGCTGCGAGCTGCTCTTCACTAATCTGACCGACACTAAAGTAACGACTCTCAGGATGGCTAAAGATTAAGCCGCTCACCGCTGCGGTGGGCACCATCGCCTTCGCTTCCGTCAGCCAGATCCCAGTCTGCGCCTCAACATCCAACAGCTGCCAGAGCAGATCCTTATTACTGTGATCGGGGCAGGCGGGGTAACCCAGCGCCGGACGAATACCGCGATACTGCTCCTGCAGCAGCGCTTCAAAATCAATCTGCTGCTCTTTCTCGTAACCCCAAAGATGCCGCCGCACCTTCAGATGCAGCCACTCGGTTAGGGCTTCGGCAAGGCGATCCGCGAGTGCCTTGAGCATAATCGCGCTGTAATCATCATGCGCCTTCTCAAAACGGGCAATATGTGCATCAATACCTACACCACTGGTGGTTGCGAAAAAGCCGATATAGTCGACCTTATCACTGGAGATTGGCGCGACAAAATCACTCAGAGAGAGATTCGCCGTCCCCTCGGGTTGCCGCTTCTGCTGCCGCAGACAGGGCAGCCGCGCTAACTCTCCCTGACGCCGGGCATCTTTCCAGATGATGATGCTGTCACTGGCATCATCACTATTAGCGGGATAGAGCCCGACAATCGCCCGCGCCGTCAGCCACTTTTCATCAATGATCTGGCGCAGCATGTGGCGCGCATCATCAAATAGCTTGCGCGCCTCTTCCCCTTTCTGCGCATCACTCAGAATATGCGGATAACGCCCCTTCAGCTCCCAGGCATGAAACAGGAAAGTCCAATCGATAAAGTCGACCAGCTCCTGCAGATTAATCTCATCAAACAGCGTCACGCCAATTTTTTGCGGGCGCGGCGGCTGGTAGTTTTGCCAGTCAAGTACGAGACGATTCTGACGTGCGGCAGCCAGACCCACCAGATTGGCCGCCTGATGCTTGTCGGCATAACGCGCCCGCACCTCGGCGTACTCCTGCTGCAGCTCTGCGGCATAGCCCTCGCGCTGTCCCGGACTCACCAATTTTTGCGCTACGCCGACTGCTCTTGAGGCATCCTTAACCCAAACTATCGGGGCGTTATGGTAGTGCGGAGCAATTTTTACGGCGGTGTGCGCTTTGGAGGTGGTCGCCCCGCCAATTAGCAGAGGTTGGGTCATGCCGCGACGCTGCATCTCTGCGGCAATCAGCTCCATCTCCTCAAGCGAAGGGGTGATTAGTCCAGAAAGACCAATAATATCAGCCTGCTGCGCTACTGCTTCTTCAAGAATGCGTTGCAGTGGCACCATCACCCCAAGATCGATAATTTCAAAATTATTGCACTGCAAAACCACGCCAACAATATTTTTGCCAATGTCATGAACATCACCCTTCACCGTGGCGAGCAGTATTTTACCGTTACTGCGTTTCTGCCCAGAGCCCGCCGCCATGCCCGCCTCAATGTAGGGAAGCAGCACCGCCACCGCCTTTTTCATCACCCGCGCCGACTTAACCACCTGCGGCAAAAACATCTTGCCCGCACCAAAGAGGTCGCCAACACGGTTCATCCCCTCCATGAGCGGCCCCTCGATAACCATCACCGGATCGCCTGACTCTGCGTAAGCCTCTTCCACATCCTCGTAAACAAAGCCATCCAGCCCTTTAATCAGGGCATGGGCGAGACGCTCTGCCACCGGTAGCTGACGCCAAGCAAGTTTATCGCTACTCTCGCTGCTGCTGGTCTCACTACTACGAAACTGATCGGCCAACTCGAGAAGCCGCTCCGTCGCCTCTTCACGGCGGTTGAGAATGACATCACTCACCGCCTCGCGCAGCGTCGGGTTGATATCATCATAGAGCGCCAGCATGCCGGCGTTGACAATACCCATATCCAGACCAGCGGCAATGGCATGGTAAAGAAAGACCGAGTGCATCGCTTCGCGCAGCGAGTTATTACCGCGTAACGAAAAGGAGACATTGGAGACGCCGCCGGAGATAAGCGCGTGTGGTAGTTCTGCCTTAATCCAGCGACACGCCTCAATAAAATCGACCGCATAGTTATTATGTTCGGCAATACCGGTGGCGACGGCAAAGATGTTGGGATCAAAGATAATATCTTCAGCGGGGAAACCGACCTCGGTGGTCAGGATCCTATAACTGCGACGGCAAATTTCGGTTTTACGGGTAAAGGTGTCGGCCTGTCCCGACTCATCAAAGGCCATCACCACGACCGCTGCCCCATAACGGCGGATCTCTCTGGCACGGGCAATAAACGCCGCCTCCCCCTCTTTCAGGGAGATGGAGTTCACCACCCCCTTACCCTGGAGCGCCTTCAGCCCCGCTTCAATAAACTCCCACTTTGAGGAGTCGAGCATCACTGGGACACGAGCAATATCGGGTTCGGAGGCGATAAGATTAAGAAAGGTGACCATCGCCTGCTGCCCGTCAAGCATCGCCTCATCCATATTAATATCGATGATCTGCGCGCCGTTCTCGACCTGCTCACGACAGATCTCCAGTGCCGCTTCGTAACCGCCCTCAATAATCAGCCGTTTGAACTTCGCCGAGCCGGTGACATTACAACGCTCCCCGACATTGACGAAAAGGGAGTCAGCAGTGATATTAAAGGACTCCAAACCCGCCAGACGACAGGCCGGTGTCAGCGTTGGCAGGGAGCGCGGTGCACAGGGGGCCACCGCTGCGGCAATCGCGCGAATATGGTCAGGGGTGGTGCCACAACAGCCGCCGATAATATTCAGCAGCCCCCGCTCTGCCCACTCCCCCAACTGCGCCGCCATCGTTGCCGGGCTCTCATCGTAGCCACCAAAGGCATTGGGCAGCCCCGCATTGGGGTGAACATTGACATAACAGTCAACCTCATGAGCGATCTCCTCAACGTACTGACGCAACTCCTCGGCACCTAGGGCACAGTTAAAGCCAAAACTGAGGGGATTACTGTGGCGCAGCGAATTCCAGAACGCTTCAACCGTCTGTCCTGACAACGTCCGTCCCGAAGCGTCGGTAATCGTCCCGGAGATAACAATTGGCAGCTCCAGCGCATGGCGGTCAAAGTAATCACGCACCGCATAAAGTGCAGCCTTGGCGTTCAGGGTGTCAAAAATGGTCTCGACCATAATAATATCGACATCGCCATCGATAAGTCCGCGCAGGGACTCGCTATAGGCGGCAACCAGCGCATCAAAGTTAATATTACGCAACCCCGGATTATTGACATCGGGGGAGATTGAACAGGTCTTGCCCGTCGGCCCCAATACCCCAGCAACAAAACGTGGCTGATCCACCGTGGCAAAACGGTCACACGCTTCACGCGCCAGACGCGCACCGGCAAGATTCAGCTCATAGACCAGATCTTGCATACCGTAATCTTCCATCGACACCGATGTAGAGTTAAAGGTATTGGTCTCAATAATATCGGCACCAGCGGCAAGATAGGCGGTATGAATTTCACCAATCAGATCGGGGCGAGTAAGATTAAGCAGGTCATTATTGCCCTTTAAGTCGCGTTGCCAGTCGCTAAAACGCTCACCGCGATAATCGGCCTCCTGCAGCTTGTAGCGCTGAATCATCGTGCCCATGGCACCATCAAGAATTAGGATTTTTCGTGTTAACTGCGCCTGCAGCGCAGCACTGCGACGACCGGTATAACTATAACTGGGCATAATTGGGTACTTATTCAGAATAAAAGTGTGATTCTAGCATGAGTTTGCCATCGGTTTGGCCCCTTTCGCCGCTGCAGCCCTCCTAACAAAATTAACCTGCACACCCCCTGAATTTAGTTTTTTTATAACGCCTGTTGCATTATCCTTACCCCATCGACAAAAAATCGGACTTTACACACGGAGATTAAAAAAATGCAAAATAGTAAATTCCCGTTCATCCTGCTCACCGCACAGATTGTTCTTTCTGGTTGTGGTGGTTCTGATGAGTCAGAGACCACCTCGGCAAACAGCTCGCCAAGCAGTCCAGCCACCACCCCCGCACCAAGCCAATCACTACCACCCTTTACCTCGGCAATCACCCTTACAACCGTCGATGCACAGAAGGTCGGCAGCTCCGATTTTGCCTCATCAACCCAACTACAAGCGAGTTGGCAGCCACCGACAACAGCCACCGCGCTCAAATTGCAGGTGGTTGAAAATGGCAACAGCCATACCGTTGGGCCATTTGCCGCGACAACAGCCAGTTACACACTAACCAATCTTAAGGCAGCGACCCCCTATCAGGTCACACTATTAGGTTGCCAAGAGAGCAGTTGCAGCAGCACAACTGCCGCTACTGACTTAGCAACCGCACAAACTTCAGAGGAGTTCTGGCAAATCCAGGGGGGCAACAGCTACGAAACCGCAACCCAGGCGGTGGACAACGGCTCAACCCTCTCCTACACCTATCGCTATGAAGAGGCAGCCGGCAGCAGCTACGCAGGACGTTCAATCTATTACTTTAACCCCGCGAGAACCGCCACCCTCTCTGGTGGGATGCGTATTGCTCTAAGCGACAGCAGCGCCAGCGATGTTGCCGCCTTAAGCCACTTTACCCTCACCGAGGGTGGTTTGGTCAATCCTTGCAGTGATGGTAACGGCCCAGATGACACTAAGTGCAACACCCCCGACTACCCCTATGTTATACAGGCATTTCAAGCGGTCCCTTTAACGTCCGGCTTCGTTAAACTCTTTTTTGAAGCCCATTCAGCAATGGATGCCGATAGCACTTCGCGAATCTACACACTGGACTCTCAGGATGGCTATGTCGGGATAGACTTTGATAAAGATCTGGACTCTAGCCTTTGCGAAGGGAGCGACTTCGCCGCCGGGGGGAGTTGTGAGCTGACGCTGGCCATCGGCGCTGATGGTGATCAACCTGCTGACAGCGGCCTAAAACATGCCCGCCAGTTTAAAATTGGCTACCCGATGCTCGACTCCTCCATCTGGGATGAAGCAGCCGGAACATTTATGGTGATTACCGCAGCGGACAGTTGCGAACAGACACAAAATGGCCTCTTTCTTGCCCACTATGAAGGTAACAATCAGTGGCAAGTCGCGCAGGAGAGTGGCTGTGCCAAAATGCTGGTACGTTACGCCCACGGCCCGGTCATTACCTACCTCGGTGACGGACGTTACAAAGTTTATTACGAATATGAAACTGACAGCCAAGGCAACATGAGTAGAGAAGAGAAACCCCTGCGGATGATCTACGTCGACAGCGGCAGCGATAATCGTGCCGATATTGACGAATTTGAAGCAGAGGAGATCGCCCGCAATGTTAATTTCCTCTGGGCGGACGGAACCCTGCTAAGTAAAGAGGAGGAGATGGGACTGGGTGATCACGTCATTCTGACGCCTAGTAAAGATCTGCAAAAACAGTATATGTATATGAATCTTGGAGGCATGGATAACCAGTTATGGCGCAAAGCATCCGCAGGCTTGGGCATGGCGGTACTGCTCAACCCGTAACAGGGATATACCCGTCATCCTTGAAAATGCTGGTTCGTTGGCTTCAGTCGCTCACCCCAATCACTTAGGTTTACTAAGCTCATGGGGATTCGCGACTTTGCCGCCTTCCATCATTTCCAATGATTTTGGGTA
>JADGBN010000116.1 GCA_015231435.1 Gammaproteobacteria bacterium | reverse complement strand
CTGGTGGTGGGGTTGCGCCTCGGTTGTCTTAACCATGCACTGCTCAGTGTTGCGGCGATTAACACCGCAAAGGTTCCGTTTGTCGGCTGGATTGCCAATCAGGTGGATGCTGAAATGGCCGCAGTGACGGAGAATATCGCCACCCTTAAGGCGCTAATTAACGCCCCGCTACTCGGGGTTATCCCCCATTATGCGCAGCCCGATATTGCTGAGATTAGCCGCTACATTAATTTCTCTTTACTGCTACAGATAACGGAGGCTCACCATGACTAGCGACGCGACAGACGACAACGCATTAAACGAGGCTTGGCTGGCACGCTTCTCCGGTTTTGCCCGCCTCTATGGCAGTGCCGCCATTCGTTGGCTGCAGCAGAGCCACTTTATGGTGGTCGGCATCGGCGGCGTCGGCTCCTGGAGCGCCGAATATTTTGCCCGCAGCGGCGTCGGTGAGATCACCCTTATTGACAACGATACGATCTCCGCTTCCAATATAAACCGGCAGATCCATGCCCTTGAGAGCAGCCTGCAACAGGTGAAGGTGGCGGGGATGGCCGAACGTATTCTTGAAATTAACCCTGCCTGTCGGATTAATATTCGCCAACAGCGTCTGACTGTAGAGAATATTCCGCAACTAATTCCGCTGGATAACAGTCTGAAGCTCACCGGCGTTGTTGATGCAATTGACAGCGTGAGCGACAAGGCGGTGCTTATCTACCACTGCCGGCGCAATAAAATTCCCCTCATTACCGTGGGCGGTGCGGGCGGCCTGATTGATCCGACCTCGATCACCATTACTGATCTCAGTCGCACCTTTAATGATCCGCTCGCCTCGCGGGTACGGGCACGGCTGCGGCGCGACTACGGTTTTAGTCGCAATACCGAACGCCGTTTTGGCGTTGAGTGCGTCTTTTCCGCTGAACAGCCCCGCTATCCGCAGGCAGACGGCACGATTTCGCACTGCAAACCGAGCGTTGATGGTCTGCGCCTTGACTGTAACTACGGTTATGGCGCCAGCAGCGGCATTACCGCCATTTTTGGCATGATGGCCGCATCCCGTCTGCTCAATCAAACCTATAGCCGCTGGAGTCGCACCGCTTGAAGCAAAAAAGCCAACATCATGGTCATCACGGCACCCTTAACTACCAGATCCCGCCACAATGGCGTAACTGGTTACTCGATGAGCGTTCGTTAACCCTGCGCCTGCAACAGCGCGCCCGAGAGGATTTTCATGTCGAGCTGCTGGGACAGCGCTTTAGCCGCCCCAATGCCAATGAGGCGCGGCGACTGGCGCTACCGCAGCGACAACTGGTGTTGATGCGCCAGGTCTGTCTCTACTGTGACGGAGTAGCGGTGGTGCTGGCACACTCACTGATTCCCCTCGCCACCCTGCATGGCTCGCTGCGGCGGCTAAAGTATCTCGCCAATCGCCCGCTTGGCGCGGCGCTCTTTGCCTATCCGCAGCTGCGCCGCTCTGCCTTTGAAATTATTCAGCTCAGCCGCAGCGAACTGCCACACTACTTTCATCTCGCCCCTACCCATCCCCTGCTGCGCTCCCTTCAGAGTGAGCAGCTCTGGGGGCGGCGTTCCCATTTTCAGTTGGGCGATAAAGCAGTTTTGGTCAGTGAGATCTTTCTCCCCTCTTTAACTGAACTACCTAACCGTGGTAACTTAGCCGCCAGCTGATGGGGTGATTATTTATCCTGCCAGCAAAAGAGTTGGCAAAGTAGTTAACCTATCGTTATCCGCCATTTTGCCGCCGTTTGTGCTAACCCACCTTCTCTCATCACAGTGCCGCCATGAATCTGAAACTACCCCTGCTTACGCTAATCCTCCTCGCCCTTAGCTGGTTTACCCCCGCCTCTGCGCGCCTTAATATCGAGATAACCGGCGGCCTTGAGGGGGGTATTCCCATTGCTATCGTCCCCTTCGCCCCCCCCGATGGCGCGGCGCTGCCCGAGGATATTGCCGCAATTGTCACCGCCGATTTAGGGCGAACCGGTCTCTTCTCGACAATGCCACGCGACAAGATGACGCAGTTTCCCAACAACGGTAAAGATATCGACTTTACCCACTGGCGTGCCCAGGCGATGGATAATATTGTCGTCGGACGCATTCTGCCCGATGCGCGGCAGGGGGCGGGCGGCTATCAAATTGAGTTTCAACTCTTCGACAGCTCGCGCCGCAGTCAACTTAGCGGTTTTAGCTTTCAGGCCAATAACAACACCCTGCGGCTGGTTGCGCATCAAATTAGTGACATTATCTACAAACAGCTCACCGGCGTGCGCGGCAGTTTTAACACCCACATTAGCTACATTATGGCGGAGGATGTGATTACCGATAAACGTCTCTACCGTCTCGCCGTGGCTGACTCCGATGGCTTTAACGAAAAAATCGTACTCACCTCCAAACACCCCCTGATGTCACCGGCGTGGTCGCCCAATGGCAAGCAGCTCGCCTACGTCTCTTTTGAAGAGGGACGTTCGATGATCTATCTTCAAGAGCTGGCGACCGGTAAACGGCAACTGATTGCCAGTTACCCCGGCATTAACAGCGCGCCGCGCTGGTCACCCGACAGCAAACGTCTGGCAATGGCGCTATCGCGTGATGGCAATAGTGAAATTTACACCCTCACCCTCGATTCAAAAAAACTTGAGCGGGTCACCAACAGCTACGCCATTGATACCGAGCCTGATTGGCACCCCAGCGGCAAATCGCTGCTGTTTACCTCGGATCGGGGGGGCGGCCCGCAAATCTATACGATTGGTATTGATGCCAACGGCGCCGCAATCGGGCAGCCACAACGCATCACCTTTGAGGGTAAATATAATGCGCGTGGCACCTTCTCCCCCGATGGCAACCTTATCGCCTTCATTCATGGGCGTGATAACAGCTATCGGGTAGCGGTTCAGGATCTGCAACGCGGCACAATGCGCATCCTCACCAAAAGCTATCTTGATGAGTCACCTAGTTTCTCTGCCAACGGCATTATGTTAATCTATGCGACGGAGCATAACCATCGCGGTGTCCTGTCATCGGTTTCCGTCGATGGTCGTGCCTCCACCCGTCTAAATGTGACCCGAGGGGATGTTCGCGAACCCGCCTGGTCACCCTATCTACTTCCAGAATCCCAAGGAAACTAAACAAGTGAAATACCTCAAGACCCTCGTATTAATAACTCTATTTGCCTCTTTTGCGACAGGCATGGTGGGTTGCTCCTCTGATCCCGAAGTTCGTGATGATGAGCAGGCACAGATGGAGGCTGAGGCGGCGGCGCGTGCCGAAGCCGAGCGCTTGGCCCGTGAACGCCAGCAAGCAATGAGCGATGCCGCAACCGTTGGCAGCGCCGCCTATGCAAAAAAGATTGAAGCGATGTTGTCCGATCCCTCAAGCCCACTCTCTAATCATGTCTTCTACTTCCCCTACGACAGCGCTGAAGTCTCTTCAGGTGATCGTGAAATTATCGGTGCCCATGCCGAATTTCTCGCCTCCCACCCAGAAATTATGGTCACTGTTGAGGGTCATGCCGATGAGCGCGGTACCCGTGAGTACAACCTCGCCCTCGGTGAGCGTCGTGCTATGGCAGTCGAAATGCTGCTTAAGGTGCAGGGCGCTGCCGACAAGCAGTTACAAATGGTGAGCTTTGGTGAAGAGCGTCCCGTCGCCCTTGGTAACGATGAGCAGGCATGGTCACTTAACCGCCGCGTCGAACTCATCTACTCCGGCTACTAATCAGGGACTTAACCCAAACCATGCGTATAACTTATCCAACACCCCGCCGACGCCTGATCTTCTCTCCCATCACGCTACTGCTACTGCTTCTGGTTACCGCCTCTGCTGCCTTTGGCGCCGAGACGCTAGAGCAGCGGATAGCGCGTCTTGAAAGGATGCAGGACAGTAAAGTGATGCTCGAAATGCTGCAACGCATGGAGAGCATGACGCGGGAGTTGGAGAAGTTACGCGGTGCGCTGGAAGAGTCGCAACATCTGATAGAGAGTCTGAAAAACCGTCAACGTGAACTTTATGTTGATATGGATACCCGTCTCACCCGCCTTGAGCGGAGCAGCAGTGAGACAGGCAGTGTGTCAGCCACCCTCCCCGCCCTTGATGGCGGGGAGAGTGCGCCCCCTTCCGATGAGGAGCAGATGAAGTATCAGGAGGCCTTTGCCCTGCTGCGCAAACTGAACTATGAACAGGCGATTGCCGCCTTTGAGAAGCTCGCTGTCGGTTATCCCAAAGGTCACTATACCCCCCTCGCCTACTACTGGATGGCAGAGGCGAACTATGCACGGCGTGAATATGCCCGTGCCGTCGCCGATTACGACAAACTAATCAAAAGCTTCCCTGCCCATAGTAAGGTCGCCGAAGCACTGTTAAAAAGTGCCTACTCGCAAATTGAACTTAAAGCAAAGGATCGTGCTGAGGCGCTGCTAAAACAGGTTATTGAGCGCTATCCCGGCAGCAGTGAAGCAAAACAGGCGAGCGATCGACTACAACAGATTGGCCGTTAAACGGGCAGATGCCTATCGCATCGCTACGCATTAGCGAGATCTTCTACTCCCTGCAGGGTGAGGGCAACAGCAGTGGTTGGCCAACCATCTTCGTGCGTCTCACCGGCTGCCCGTTACGCTGCCACTACTGCGACACCCGCTACGCCTTTAGTGGTGGTGAAACGCTCACCTTAACCACCATTATTAATCGTATTGCCGCCTACCCCTGCCAGCGCCTCTGCATTACTGGCGGTGAGCCACTGGCACAACAGAATGTCCACCTGCTCATGCGACAACTCTGCGATCTGGGCTATCAACTCTCACTTGAAACCAGCGGCGCGCTCTCAACCGCAGCGGTCGATGCACGGGTCACATTAGTCCTTGATCTAAAAACCCCCGGCTCTGGTGAGTGCGCTAACAATGACTACGATAATCTGACGCAACTGCGCCCGCAGGATCAGGTTAAATTTGTCCTCACCAACCGAGAAGACTATCTCTGGGCAAAGGAGCAGCTTGCACTACATCAGCTTGATGGTCGCTGCACCCCCCTCTTCTCCGTCGCGGCGGGTGAGCTTGCAGCTGAAGCGCTCGCCGCCTGGATTTTAGCCGATGGGCTACAGGTGCGCTTGCAACTACAGTTGCACCGCCTGCTCTGGGGCGATAAAAGAGGTTGCTGATAATCTCTAAAGAGATACGCCAAACAGATTTTGACTGACAGGTAACTTAATAATGACCAACCGCGCCGTGGTTCTGCTCTCCGGTGGACTCGACTCCGCAACCGCCCTCGCCGTGGCACGCGATGCCGGACGTGAATGTTACGCCTTAAGTTTTGCTTACGGCCAACGTCATGCCTGCGAACTTCAGGCAGCAGCAAAAATCGCTGCCCATCTTGGCGTCACGGCGCACCGCACGGTTACGCTTGATCTTGGCCAATTTGGCGGCTCCGCACTAACCGACAGCAGTTTGACCGTTCCCACTCGGGCTATTAGCGGCCTATCCGCTGCGGGTAGTACCATTCCCCTCACCTATGTTCCGGCGCGCAATACCATCTTTCTCTCTATTGCCCTGGCGTGGGCTGAGGTGCTGGTAGCGAGTGAGATCTACATTGGCATTAATGCCGTGGACTACTCCGGCTACCCCGACTGTCGCCCCGAATACCTTAATGCCTATCAGCAGATGGCCAACCTAGCTACCCGTGTGGGGGTTGAGGGCGGTGAGCTAAAACTCTGTGCGCCGCTGTTAAAACTGAGTAAACATGAGATCATCTCGCTCGGGAGTCGCCTTGGGGTTAACTACGCCCTCACTATCTCCTGTTATAATCCCGACAGTCGCGGCTACGCCTGTGGTCAATGCGAAGCGTGTCAACTGCGTAGCAAAGGGTTTAATGAGGCAAATATTTGTGATCCGACACACTATCAATTGCAGCACTGAAGACTCTCTACGCCAGAGACTCACTTTTTTGCGACTTTTCAGCCATTTCGCTGCCCTCTGGTGTCTAACACTTCTATTCTCTCTCGTTACACCGCTCTCTGCCGCCGAGATTAATCTAACACTCAACCAGCGCAGCGTACAAAATCAGGTCACCGTCGAAGTGATTAACCAATCAAGAATAGCGCTGCCGATTCAGGCAGTTGAAGTGATTCTTGATGGCCGCCACTATCTCGATGATCGCACCATTACCCTAACTCCCGGAGGTCAATACCAACACCAATTTACCATTGACTATCCAACGCTTCCTGGCAGCTATCCGCAGCAGGTCAAACTGCGTTATCAGAACGAAGGGCAGTGGCTCACCCTGAGCGATGTCGGCTTTTACCACTTTCAGCGTCAAGCGCTACTAAATGAAGCCGCAACCATTGAAGCAGATCGCTTGCAGCAGGAGGGCAAGGTGACGATTCGCGCAAGCCAGCCGGCGCAGTGGCAACTGATCTACCCCGATGAGCTGGCGCTTATTCAGCAGCAACCCGAGACGGGCAGCAGCTATTTGCGTAATCCGTTACACGGAATTAATGCCAACTACACCCTCTTTGCGATACAAAACCGGGTGGTTGACGGCGTTCACTACAGCGCCGTGGTGCGCGGCAAACTCTCCACCACCGCCCAAAATAACTACCCACGTGGCTACCTCAATAGCCCAACACTTATCCTGTTGCTACTTATCTCTCTCACTTTATTTGTCTACCTAAGCGGTAGGGAAGAGCGCCATAGCCACTGGGCAGCCTATTTTGCCCGCCTCGCCTTAGCAACCTTTGCCTATCTTTTTCTTAAAAATGGCCCAGAGCTATTTACCTGGCTGGCGCAGCAGAGTATTCGTTTTGCCTTCATCGACCCGCTCTACCCCCTCTTTACCCTCTTTCGCGATCATCTGTTAAGCAGTCACTACCGCTACTTTTTTCGCTATTTTGTTGACGCCTACTGGCTCTGCATCGCCCTTATCTACCCTATTTACCACTACCGTTCCGGCTTTCGTGGCGATCTGCGTGATGATAAATACAGCGCTGCGCTACAACAACTGATCACCCCGTGGCGTCAGGGATTGCGTGGTCGTAAACCCGCCCCCGGCACCCTGCTGCCACCGGTGAAACTCGGCCTGCTGATTCTTGCGGTAAAACTCTTCTTTCTCCCCTTTCTCGCCAGCTGGGTGATTAATAATGTTATCCATCAATGGAACCTCAGCCAGAACCTTACCTGGGACTTTCACACCCTAAACGCCTATCTACTAGCGCTCTTTATTCTCACCGACACGGCAATTTTTGCCGTCGGCTACGCCTTTGAAAGTGAGCGCTGCGGCAGTAAACTTCGATCTGTTGAACCTACGCTTTTTGGCTGGATCGTCTGCCTCTGGTGCTACCCGCCCTTTAACCAGTTCTCCTTTACCCCCTTTGATGTCGATCTTTTCCCGATCTTCATTCACCCCCCGGGGTGGACAGAACCCTATATTTTGGCAGCGATAACCCTCTGCTGGGGAATTTTTGTCTGGGCCTCGGTTGCCTTGGGCTTTAAGGCTTCCAACCTTACCAACCGTGGCATTGTCAGCAGTGGCCCCTACCGCTACTGCCGCCACCCCGCCTACAGCGCCAAAGTGACGGCATGGTTAATAGAGGGGATTTTTCTTGGTAAATTTTTTATCGGTATTCTTATCGCCTTTGCGGTGATCTACTTCCTACGCGGCTGGACAGAAGAGCGTCACCTAAGTGCTGACCCCGATTTTCTCGCCTACAAAAAAGAGGTGCGCTATCGGATAATCCCTGGGATTTTTTAGCCACCCTCCATGGGTTCGCTAATGAAGTCACACAAGATGGAGACCAACGCTTTCAACGCTTCATAGGTCATCTTTTCGCTTACCTCTAAAATCGCCCTCGATATCTTCTCCCCGGTTACCAAGCATAAGGCGTGAAATCGCTGTTATTGACAATCGCTGCCGAGCTGCCCGTGGCGCGTATGCTGAACATCCCCT
>JADGBN010000115.1 GCA_015231435.1 Gammaproteobacteria bacterium | reverse complement strand
GATAGATAATGGTGATATTATCAATACGTTAGAAAAACAAATTCATCAACAACTTGAACAGCGCAGGCAGCTTAAAGAGGCGTTAAAGTGAGTCAGAAGATTCAGGCAATTCGTGGTATGAATGATATTTTGCCGGAACAGTCGCATCACTGGCAACGTATTGAAGAGGCCGTCGCCACACTTGCGGCAGCCTATGGTTATTGTGAGATCCGCACCCCGATTGTCGAAAAGACCGAGCTCTTCAAACGCTCTATCGGTGAGGTGACCGATATTGTCGAGAAAGAGATGTACACCTTTAACGATCGTAACGGTGATAGCCTGACGCTGCGTCCGGAGGGGACCGCCGGCTGTGTTCGGGCGGTGCTGGAGGCGGGGTTGGTTCATAACCAGAGCCAGCGACTCTGGTATCGCGGCCCGATGTTTCGCCATGAGCGGCCGCAGCAGGGGCGTTATCGCCAGTTTTATCAAATTGGCATGGAGGCGTTTAATTTTGCCGGCCCCGATATTGATGCTGAGTTGATAATGCTCACTGCACGTCTTTGGCAACAGCTCGGTTTGACCGATCAGGTGACGCTGCAACTGAACTCCCTTGGCAGCAGTGCCGCACGCGCTGCCTATCGCGAGGCGCTGGTCGCCTTCTACAACCAGCACCAGAGCCATCTGGACGCAGATAGTCAGCGCCGTCTCGGGAGTAATCCGCTACGGATTCTCGACAGCAAAAATCCCGACATGGTGGCGTTAAACCGTCTTGCCCCCGCATTTAGTGACTATCTTGATGTCGCGTCACGCGACCATTTTCAGCAACTCTGTGAAATGCTTGAGCGTGTTGGCATCGCCTACGAGGTGAATCCCCTGTTGGTGCGCGGGCTAGATTACTACAGTAAAACGGTTTTTGAGTGGGTGACCAACGCCCTTGGTGCGCAGGGAACGGTCTGTGCGGGGGGGCGTTATGATGGTCTACTGACACAGCTAGGCGGTCGGGAAACCCCGGCAGTTGGTTTTGCCATGGGTATCGAGCGGTTGGTACTGTTATTAAGTCAACAGCCCGAAGTGGTGGCAGCGAACACCCCCCACGCCTATCTGGTGGTGATGGGGGATGCGGCACAACAACAGGGCGTGGTCTTGGCCGAGCAGTTACGTCAGCAGTTGCCGCAGTTACGTTTAGTGACGCACTGTGGCGGAGGGAGTCTGAAAAGCCAGTTTAAACAGGCCGATCGCAGTGGCGCAGCGGTGGCACTTATTTTGGCTGCAGAGGAGCTTGCCTCAGGGCAGGTGAGTCTGAAACCCCTGCGCGGCACGGGTGAGCAGGTTATGCTAACGGAGGCTGTTTTACTGGCCAAATTACAGAATTTATGTGAAGGAGAATATTGATGGAGATTTACCAAACTGAGAATGAACAAGAGGAGTCATTGCGCCGCTGGTGGGAGGCGAATGGCAAAAGCTTTCTTATCATCACGCTGCTACTGCTGGCTGCGGTTATCGGCTGGCAACAGTGGGATGCGCATCAAAAGGGGCAGGCGGCTGCCGCATCACAACTCTATGAGACGATAAATCAGGTGGTGGTGACGGATATTACTCAGGCTGTCGAGCTGGGTCGGGGACTAATGGCGCAGCAACCCAATAGCCACTATGCCACCTTAACGGCTCTATTGCTGGCAAAAGCAGAGGTCGAGCGAGGCGATCTGAAGGCCGCCGAGGCGCAGTTGCAGTGGGTGATTAACCAAAATAGCGATCCCGCTTTTGTCCGCTTAGCGACGCTGCGCATGGCGCGTGTTCTGTTGGCGCAGGGGCGAGGCAATGAGGGCTTGCTGCTGCTCGATCAGGACAAGACGCTGGATACAGAAACTTTTGCTGGATTAGCCAATGAGGTGCGCGGTGATATCCATCTTGCCCAGGGTGACAAAGCGCAGGCTCGTGACGCCTATCGCAAGGCGCAGGAGACTCTCGCCAACACCAGCGGCAAATCCCGTGAACTGCAACTGAAGCTGGACGATCTTGCCGTTGCCAATTAACGCTCAGTTACGGCTGCGCGGCGCTCTGTGGGGGCTTATGTCACTGCTGCTGACAGGCTGCACGACGTTTAATAGTGATCCGCAGGCGAGTGACAGCACAGCGACCGAACCGCAGAGTGAACCCCTGCAACCAACGACGACACTGCCGGTATTGCAGCGTTGGGTACGGCAGATTGGTGAAGGGAGCGGGGGGTTGCATCTGCATCTCTCACCGGTATTACTATGGGATCAACTCATTGCCACGAGTCGCGATGGTGCAATGATCGCACTGGCGCCAAAAACCGGAGAGATCCTCTGGCAGCGCCGTTTAACTGAATCGCTCTATAGCGGCGTGGTTGGCGTACTTAATGGCGAACAGAAGTTGTTGCTGGTGGCTGCCGAGTCATCAGTGATTGCCCTAGATGCGGTGACTGGGCAGCAGCTGTGGCAGCAGCCGCTCAGTAGTGAATCGGGCGCAGCGCCGGTCGTGGTAGGGGATCGGGTGTTGCAACGCAGCGTCGATGGTCATCTTGCCGCTTTTCACCTAACCACCGGCAAACTGCTTTGGCAGTATCAATGGAGCGTTTCCCTATTAACACTACGCGGCAGCGTGGCACCTGTGGTGGCGCAGAAGATGGTGCTTATCGGTACGGGTGATGGTCGCCTGATTGCCGTCGATCTGCAACGTGGTGAAGAGTTATGGATACTTCCGGTTGCCGAGGCGCGTGGTCGTAGTGAGCTGGAACGTCTGGTCGATATTAATACCGAACCTCTGGTGGTGGGAGACTGGATCTATGTCTCACCCCATCAGCGCGGCATCAGCAGTTATAATCTCAATAGCGGGCGGCAGCTCTGGCATCGTGAAATTAGCGGTGATCGGGGGGCTACCATTGATGCGGATAAGCGCCTTTATCTAAGCGACGCTGCGGGGCTGCTCTGGTCACTCGCCGCCAGTAATGGTGATACCTACTGGAAGCAGGATGCGCTTAAATCACGTCATCTAACGGCACCGGTATTACAGGGTGAGTATCTGCTGGTGGGTGATGATTTGGGGCGTCTTCACTGGTTGTTGCGCCGTAGTGGGCAACTGGTGGCGACTATGCAGGTAGCGAGTTTTACCGAGTGGTTTCCACGCCACTCATCGTATCAGGGATATAGTGCTCACGTGCGCCAGAGTCGGGCGCTAATTGCTCCCCCACTGGTGGATGGCCACTGGGTTTACGCCATGGATCAGCGCGGCGTCCTTGCCGCCTATGAGCTTATTAACGCTGCTGATACCCAAGGTCAGTGAAGCGGCTTTCGCACGCCAATAGCAGGGGAGTTCAATGCAACACGTTTTTGCTTTAGTAGGCCGGCCCAATGTCGGTAAATCGACTCTCTTCAACTTGCTGACTCGCAGTCGCGATGCGTTGGTGGCCGACTTTCCCGGACTCACCCGAGATCGGCAGTACGGGCGTGGGGTGATCGGCAGCGAGATCCCCTATATCGTCATCGATACCGGCGGGTTGAGTGGCGAAAAGGAGGGGATAGACACCTTTATGGAGCGTCAGGTGCAGCAGGCGATTGATGAGTCCGATGCGGTGCTCTTTATGGTGGATGCCCGCGATGGACTGACCGCCGCCGATGAACGGATTGCCACCATTTTGCGTCACAAGGGAAAAACGATTCGTTTGGTGGTGAACAAGAGCGATGGACTCGATGAGCGTGTTGTCGCCAGCGAGTTTTTTGCCCTCGGATCGGGTGAGCCGCAGATTATCTCCGCGACGCATAATCGCGGTGTGCGCCAGATGATGGAGACGCTGTTTAGCCAGCTGCCGGCCTGTGAAACGGCTCCGGAGGATGAGGCGGGTGTTGAACGCATTAAGGTCGCGATTGTCGGGCGGCCGAATGTGGGCAAATCGACACTGGTTAACCGTATTCTTGGAGAAGAGCGGGTGGTGGTCTTTGACCTGCCAGGAACTACCCGCGACAGTATTTATATCCCCTTTGACCGTGATAACCAACACTATACCTTTATTGACACCGCCGGTGTCAGGCGCCGCTCTCGGGTTGATGAGGGTATTGAAAAATTCAGTATTATCAAAACACTACAGGCGATAAATGATGCTCATGTAGTGGTCATGGTGCTTGATGCCCAGAGCGGTATTAGTGATCAGGATGCGCACCTGCTTGGCTTTGCCCTTGATGCTGGACGCGCTCTGGTGATAGCGGTAAATAAGTGGGACGGTCTTAAAGGGGATGATCGAGAAGAGATTAAACGCCGTATCGACTTGAAGTTCCCGTTTCTTGACTTTGCCCGTTTTCACTATATTTCGGCGCTGCATGGCAGTGGTGTCGGGAATCTTTTTGCCTCCATCTGTCGCGCCTATCAATCAGCGATGATCCAGATGAGCACCTCACAACTAACCCGCCTGCTGGAGAGCATTACCCATAGTCATCAACCCCCGTTGGTGAATGGTCGTCGCATTAAAATGCGCTATGCCCACCAGGGAGGTAAAAATCCGCCGCGTATCGTGATACATGGTAATCAGACCGACTCACTACCTGGCAGTTACCATCGTTATCTTGAAAACGCCTTTCGTGAAGCGCTAAAGCTCGAGGGAACTCCGGTTCGTCTTGAACTTAAACAGAGCGAAAACCCTTATGCGGGAAAAAAGAATATTCTCACCCCCAGTCAGGTGAAAAGCCGCCAACGGCTGCGCAAGTTCACCCATAAAATCGATAGATGAGCGCACTTTTCTAACTATACCCAAACGACTTGGAAATGCAGGTAGGCGGCAAAGGCGCGAATCCCCATGAGCATAGATTAACTATGTGATTGGGGTGAGCGACTGCAGCCAACGAACCAGCATTTTCAAGGATGACGGGTATAGCCATGCTGAAACAGATAAATGGCTAAGGGCGCAACCCGCTACCACCTCAACGGCAAATACTGAGTGAAATACAAGGGCATTACGATGTTGGTTTGCTCTAGCGCAGAAGAACCTTGCGTGCCGGTTAATTTGAATGTTTTACTCGGTGCGCATTTTTCGATGTAGGACGCGAGCGATTTAGCCCGTGTGCGTTTGCCGCTTTTTACTTCTACGGGGACAATATCACCTTCATCCGTTGCTAGGATAAACTCAATCTCAGCGCGGGCGTCATTCCAGGAGTAGCTCGGATTAACGCCAATGGCGGTCAGTTCTTGCTGAACAAAGTTTTCCGCAACGTAACCTTTGTATTCGTAGCTTTGCTGCTTGATTTCTTTATAGCTGCTGCCCAGCATATGGTTTAGTAGGCCCACATCAAACAGAAACAGCTTTACCCTATTCTCTTTTTTATAGGCTGCAAGAGGGGATTTCGGTTGTCCTTCAATAGGATAGTTCGCCAAGGCCAAGCGGCAACATTTTAACCAGTGGATTGCGGTTTCAAAATCGCTGTAACGAGATTTATGATCGTGGACGTTTTTAAATTTAAAGCGTCTAACTGATTCATCGGTAACGAACGATAACTGCGCAGGGATACTATTGAATACCGATTCGATCAGCGTTGCATCGACCTTGCCCGCGTATTTACCAAAATCGCGGCGATAGCCTTCGACTAAATCGGCATGAATTTTAGACACCTTTTCAACACGTTCTAAAATGCTCAAATCTTTATATTGATACCAAGCAGCAACGGCTTCGGGCATACCACCGATAAAAAAATAGTCTGTGAGCTTATCCATCAATTTACTATGCGCCGCCGCAGAGTTTGCTTGGGTATCAAATGCATTAATCAGGGCTGGTTCGCCTGAAGCATCAATAAATTCTTGGAAGGTTAATGGGCGTAAGTTGTATTGTTCAACCTTGCCAACAGGGAAATTATTTAACAAACCAATGTTTGAGCCACTGGCCGCGACAAAATAAGAGGGTGCTTTTTCGGCAAAATACTTCAATGAGATGACGGCCCGTTCACACTCGCCAATCTCATCTAAGATCAACAGGTCTGTTTCTGGGTTGAACATTTGGTTGGTGATCAGCTCAATGTTCATCAGCAGCTCGTCTGGCGAAAGCGAGCCATCAAATGCCTCTTTGTAAGCAGGATTCTCCAGAAAGTCGATACGAAGGGTATTAGCAAAGGTGTTACCAAATAACTCTTGCAGCAAGAATGTTTTTCCCGTTTGCCTTGCGCCATCTATCAATAAGGGCTTACGCATGGGTTGGTTTTTCCATGCCGTTAGTGCGTTGAGTAAAGTGCGCTGCATCGTCTTGTCCTGCCCGCAAGGTAGTTAACTGGTCAATACTATAACCTGCGCTACATTTTTATGCGCGTAAAAATGTAAAATCAAACAATTTTATGCGCGTAAAAGTGTGTAACCTAACGCTAGGTGTATGGAAGTACCTCAATAAGCCTTAATGGCTCATCACCCTTTGGGCATTTGGGGCAGTATAGGCAAGAGCTTAATTCATCTGTCGTAGCAGCCGATCAGTTCTTGGACGGGTAAAAATCTATTCAATATTTTGCACCTGTTCGCGGATCTGCTCCAGCAGCACCTTCATCTCTACCGCCGCGCGGGTGGTTTCGAGATCCCCTGATTTGGAGCCGAGTGTATTGGCTTCGCGGTTAAGCTCCTGCATTAAAAAATCGAGTTTGCGCCCAACCGGCAGTTTGCTGTCAAGGAGTTGTGAACACTCTTGCAGGTGACTTTTCAGGCGATCCAGCTCTTCATCCACGTCGAGACGGTTGGCGATAAGTGCCATCTCCTGCTCCAGGCGCTCCTGATTGAGCTCTTGTTGCAGTTCACCGAGGCGTTCGGTAAGGCGCTGGCGATTGTGTTGCAACACCGCTGGCAGGCGTGCGGTGACGCCTTCGATGACCTGATAAAGCGCCTCGATCCGACTTTTGATCATGACGGCTATCTTCTCGCCCTCACTACGGCGACCGGCGATAAGCTCCTGCAGCGCCTCTTCCAGCAGGGTCATCACTGCTTGCTGAATAACGGTTTCATCAACCGCCTCTGTTTTAAGTACCCCGGGCCAATTGAGCAGATCTATCGCACTAATCGCGGCGGGGTTGTAGAGCAGGTGGTCAATCTCTTTTAATGCATTAACAAGTGCTTTTGCACGTTCGCTGTCAACTGTGAATTGCTGCTCACCCACACCACCGTTCAGGCGCAGGGTACACTCGATTTTGCCCCGGTTAAGCCGTTGCTGAATTAGGTTACGCATGGCTGTTTCTAGCGGACGCAGGTTATCGGGAAGCCGGATTGTGATTTCAAGATAACGTTGATTGACACTACGCAGTTCGATGGTCAGGCTTGTATAAATATCTTCATTACTGCAACGGGAAAAGGCGGTCATACTTTGTAGCATGGTGGTTCACTCCTTGGCTATCGTTCTGGTCTATAATCATAACTTCACCTATCCTGCATAATAACAGACATTACTAAAAGGCCGTTTTACCATGAAAATAATCTCGGGGTGTTCTGTTTTTCTCTCGGCAGCGTCTGATTATGCTGTCGTTTCCAGGTGTGCAGGGTGCAACCTTTTTGTGGTTTCAGGGGGTCTCTGTGAGTGATGAGGTGAAAACAAACCCTCTGGCAGAGGGAACAGTCGTTGACCATTTTACCATTGTCAGGCGCATTGGCGGTGGTGGCTTTAGTGTTGTTTATCTGGCAGAGGATAATAAGAGTGGTCATCCGGTAGCGATTAAGGAGTATCTGCCCTACCGTCTGGCGCTGCGCGCAGAGGATGGCGTTACTGTTCAGTTGCGCGAGGAGGGGGATCGTCTTAGTGAGCGTTTTGCCCATGGTCGCCGCCTCTTCTTTCAGGAGGCGAGCTTTCTTGCCACTATTAAACACCCCAATGTGATTAATGTAACGGGGTTTTTCCGTGCCCATAATACCGTCTATATGGTGATGGAGTATGCCGAGGGGATATCGTTACAGACCTATATCAAAAATGCTAACGGCAGTTTAAGCGAAGAGTTTATCTATCAGGTCTTTCTGCCGCTGCTTGATGGCTTGCGGGCAGTACATGAGAAAGGGATGATTCATCTCGATATCAAACCCTCCAACATCTATCTGCGTAATGATATGTCACCGGTGCTGCTCGATTTTGGTGCGGTGCATCCGATGTTTCAAACCCGCCAATACCAGCCTGGGCAGGTGGTGACGGTTGGCTTTACCCCCTATGAGCAGTCGGTTAAGGGCGGTTATGTGGGGCCGTGGAGCGATCTCTAT
>JADGBN010000114.1 GCA_015231435.1 Gammaproteobacteria bacterium | reverse complement strand
TGTGATGGTCGATGCCAATGAACGGTTGGGCAAGCTGCGTCAGGATCAGTTTGCCTATGAGTCCTTTGCGGTGCTCGATACTGTGATTATGGGACACGCCGAGTTGTGGGAGGTGAAGCAGGAGCGGGATCGTATCTATTCCCTGCCGGAGATGAGTGAAGCGGAGGGGATGAAGGTCGCTGATCTTGAGGTCGCCTTTGCCGAACTCGATGGTTACACCGCCGAGTCACGTGCGGGAGAGTTGCTTCTCGGGCTCGATATCCCTCTTGAGCAGCACAACGGCCCCATGAGCGCGGTAGCACCGGGATGGAAATTACGGGTGCTGCTGGCCCAGGCGCTCTTTGCCAACCCCGATATTCTGCTGCTGGACGAGCCCACAAACAACCTTGATATCAACACTATTCGCTGGCTCGAAAACGTGATCAATGAGCGCAACTCCACCATAATCATCATCTCTCACGATCGCCATTTTCTCAACAGTGTCTGTACCCATATGGCCGATCTCGACTATGGAGAGTTACGCATCTATCCCGGGAACTATGATGAATACATGATCGCGGCTACCCAGGTGCGGGAACAGCAGCTGAGCAGTAATGCCAAAAAGAAGGCGCAAATTGCCGAATTACAGACCTTTGTCAGCCGTTTCTCCGCCAACGCCTCCAAGGCGAAGCAGGCCACCTCCCGTGCCCGCCAGATTGAGAAGATTCAACTGGACGAGATTAAACCCTCCAGCCGCCAAAATCCCTTTATCCGCTTTGAACAGGCGAAGAAACTCTATCGTACCGCGCTGAACGTAGAGGGGTTAAGCAAGGGGTACGGAGATAAACCGCTCTTCAGCGGCTTTGATTTGCTGGTGGAGGTAGGTGATCGCATCGCCATCATCGGCCCCAACGGCATCGGTAAAACCACCCTTCTCAGAACCCTGATCCACACCCAGCAGGGGGGGAGTCTGACCCCTGACAGCGGCACCATCAAATGGTCAGAGAACGTCAACATCGGCTATTACGCCCAGGATCACGCCTTTGATTTCGAGCAGGATCTCACCCTCATTGAATGGATGAGCCAGTGGATGCAGGAGGGGGATGACGAACAGGTGGTGCGCAGCTATCTTGGACGCCTGCTCTTCTCCCAGAAAGAGACCGACAAGTCGGTGAAGGTCATTTCGGGTGGCGAGCAGGGTCGGATGCTTTTTGGCAAGATGATGATGCACAAGCCTAACGTGCTGGTGATGGATGAGCCCACCAACCATCTCGATATGGAGTCCATCGAATCACTCAACGGGGCGCTGGAGAATTATCCAGGAACCCTCCTCTTTGTCAGCCATGACCGTGAATTTGTCTCCTCCCTGGCGACGCGCATTATCGAGCTGAAAAACGATGGATTTATTATCTTCAATGGTACTTATGAAGAGTATCTGCAGAGTCAGGATATCGTCTGATTGACGGTATCGGGTAAGCGGGGCGTGGCTTCCCTGTTTTCGCCTCTGCGTCAGCGCTTCTCTTCGGGGCGGGAGAGGTGGCTGAGTCGCCCCTGGGCTGAGCAGTCGATAGTGAAGGCGCGGCCAAAACCAGCGACGTAGTGACCCTGTTGCGGTTGTAGCTGCAGCAGATGAAAGTCCTGTAGTTGCCGCAGCGTCTGTAGCAGTTTGCCAAATTGTTGTTCCATTTTATCAAGGATCACGCCGTAGTCTGGATCGTTGGCAGGGATCTCTTTGGCGTGGCATTGGTAGCTCAGCCGTTTGCGTGCGAAGGGGTTGGATGCCTCATCTTCGTTTTCGATAAAGAGAACGCTGGCCTGGTGGCGGTTGAGGAGGTTGCGGGTGTGTGGCGCCAGTTCACTGACAAAGAGATAAAAGTATGCCCCTTCTTCAAGATAGGGGGCCGAGGTGGCCTCGGGGGTGCCGTCATCATTGACGGTGGCGAGCAGCAGGGTGTGAAAGCGGTGACGAAGGGCGGTGAGTTCCTGCTCCACCGCTACGAGATCATGGTTCTCCTTCACGGTAACCATCCTATTTTGCGTGCTATGTCCTAATGACCCAGCAGTTGCGGCCGCTCTGCTTCGCCTCATAAAGGGCTTCGTCTGCCTGTTTGAGACTTTTCTGGAAATTGGGATGGCCATCATGAATGGCGCCGCCAAAGCTGGCAGTCACCACGATTTCATCTCCAGAGGGGAGAACAAACGGTTTTTCGACAATGGCGAGGCGCATCTTTTCTGCCAGATATTGAAGGCGCTTGAAAGTCATGTCGCCATAGAGAAAGAGGAACTCCTCGCCGCCAAAACGGAAAACGTAATCGTTGACCCGGGCACAGTCGAGCATGCGTCGGGCAAACTGCTGAAGGATGGCATCACCGGCATCGTGTCCGTGGGTGTCATTCACCTTTTTAAAGTGGTCGATGTCGCACAGCAGGAAGCCAAAGCGGATTTCGTGACGCATACTCACTTCAAGCTCATGTTTGACCACACTGTCGAGAAAGCGGCGATTGTAGACCTTGGTGAGGGGGTCGCGACCGCTCTCCTGTTCCAGGCTCTCCTCGATCATCATGTCCAGTTTGAGATCAATGGAGCGGATCTCCTCCTCAATGATGCGGATCTTTTCGGGATCTAGCTGTTGCAATTGACTGAAGGTGTTGATATCGCGTCCAAGGAGACAGTCTATGGCCTGAATATGGTGATGAATGTCTTCTATCTGGGTGAGGTTGGGAAGGGTGAGAGGAATTTTGTGGAAAATCCACAATCCAAACTCCGATCTCCCGAGGGAGGGGAGGTCATTCTCTCCATCACCATGGGCCAGCGTCTTCCACAGTTGAGTACTCCAGGCACGCAGGGAACTTCTGAGCCGTTCGCTCTCCAGTGCCTGCGCCGAAGGGGATAGTTGCAGTCTCAGAGCGTGAGTATTGCGCTCGTAGGAGGCGAGATTTCTGACATAGCTTTCATTGATAAGTGAGAGGTTGTGGTCAAGGATCTCTCCCACCAGAATCACCAGTTTGACCAGTTCCTCTCGTGGGATGGAAGAGGTGGCAAGAAAACTGACAATTTCGCGGCGGATGATGCGCATCCCCTCCACCACCAGATGCATGGGAATGTTAATGCGGGCGTGGACATTGCCAATGCTTTTCTGAAAAGCCACCAGTTTCTTGAAGCTTTTTTCACTCTTGGGGCTAAAGATCAGTTTCAGCCAGGCAACCAGGGATGCGTGGAGCCTTTCGCGAACAATGTCACTGTCAAGAAAGTAGCGAGCATCCTGATCCTGAAGCAGTTCGTGATAAAAGAGGGTGACGGTCGGCTCGATGATGCCGACAATGATCTTTCCCAGAGAGTCGACCTGGAGGCTGTCATGATCGAGGTAAATCCCTTTCAGTCTCTCTTCATCCCGGGATGACATCGAGCTTTCTCCTTGGATAGCGGTGGTGACAAGATGAGGTTGTGGCAGTGGTTCCGGCTGGGGCAACAAGTAGTCTCACTCCTTTGCAAGGGCTCAATTGTAACATGAGAAAGGTGGGCAGGGATGATGAGTTAAATCGCCGCAGCAAAGCCAATCCACTGAAGTTTTGGATCGGGTTTAAACGCACACTCCTTTTTCAACGCCTCTCCTATTGTTCAAACTTTCGATTGCCATAAGGCGGCTGGGTTTGAATGCGGGTATCGGTCAGCGTCCCGCCAACGGTAAAGTGATAGAGGCTTTGCCAGACCGTTCCTTGCAACTCTAGCAACTGATGCACGCTGTCGTCGAAAAAGCAGCCGATGCCGGTACCCCGCACGCCAGCGGCTTCGGCTTCTAGGTAAAGAACCTGACCGATGAGCCCTGCTTCCCAGTATAAACGACGATATTCAGCGGGATGCAATGCCAATGTGGTATCAAATTCACTCAACATGGCAACGCTAAAGCAACTATGTGAAGCAATATCTTGGTGGCAGGAGAGGGTGCGCGCAACCTTTTGGGCATTAGCACTGACCAAATGGCGTAGCGGTAGCGCTGAGGGGCAGCCTTCAGGCACAGACCAGTCAAATTGCGAACTCATCGCCTGACGCATCCGCTTTTCGGCGCTGGGGTAGCGTGGTAAGGCATACAAGCCCGGTGCTAAGCCCTCGACCCGATGCACGAACAGAATTAAGTGGATGCGTGCGGCATAAGGCCATGTCGTCCAAGGGGTTTGATCGCTGCGAGGCAGCGTAGCGTCGAGGATGCGGTAGAAGGCGGAACGCGCCAGAGTGGTGCTGCCGTCAAAAGCCTGTGCGCTGCGACGGGTGCGAATTAGGGTGGCGACGGGGATAGCACAATCGGTCGTTAGTGCGGGTGGGAGATCTCCCGCTGCGACGGGTGCGGGCAAGGCCTGTTCCGTGTGCGTGGCGGCTGCAACGGCATTGATCGCCGGCCAATCGAAATGTGGCTCGCCACCGAGGTGGTTGGCCTCTCCCTGCCAAACGCCCTGTTGACACGCTTCCAATAGGTGGTTTAAGGCGATCGGTTTATCTTTTGTCACTACACGCAGCAACAGATCGGGGCTTTCCACTTCAGCACCCTGAAAATCCGCACGACGGTTTAAACCCAGTAGGCTCATCAGTTGCGCATCACTGGCTGGCACCACCTCCAAACGCCAGCCCAGCAGCGCCGCCGCATAGCTTAGTGCGCCAAGGGCATGACCGCTATCAAGTTGCACATAACGAAACGCACGCTCACCATACTTCCAGGCTTCGCGCCAAATCACACCGGACAAGCCCAAATAGAGCGCTCTGCCAGTGATCTCAAAGCGGCAGCGTTGTTCTAGGGTATGGATCTCTGGCGCATAGTGATAGATCCCATTCGCCAAATCGTCCAGACCCGCGCAGATTAGATAGCCTTCAGTAGGATGCAAATTGCCGCTGGAGGGGTTGCAACGCAGCGCCCAGCGCGCTGCACCATAGTTCTTCCAGGCTGCCAGTCCTAGCGAGAGTTCTAGCCATACGCCAATATTGCGGAGCGTCACTGGCTGCGAGGCGGGCGGTTTGGCGAAGAGATCTTGCCAACTCATATCCATGCTATCTGCCGATAAGGGTAGAGCGACAATCTCACAGCCGGTAAAGCGGCGAAACGGATCGGGCTGATGATCCCAATCTAAGGTAGGTGGTCCGGCAGCATAGCGATCTAGGCGGTGTTTTGTCCGCTCATGATAGACATACACTTGCTCTAGTGCTGTCATATACGCTGACCGGTGGTGTCAAAATTCAGCGCCTGTACCTCACCCTCTTCATCGGTGATAGCCGCGCTTTTTAGCGTGCCGTCGGGATAGTATTGATATTGATGGCTTATTTCCACCTCGCCATATACCACTTTTTCGCACAAGACCATCCGCTCGTTAGCATCATAATGGGCGCGAAAAAAGGTGTTGCGATTGTCTATAGACTCGATCGGGTTAACCAGATTCAGGGGTAATTTAACCCCGCTGTAAGAGATAAAATAACGGGTATGCCATTTTTCGTTCATACTTGACCTCGGTGTGCATTCACTAGCGCTGCCAATGCGCTGTCCATCGTCTGCGCGTGCAGTTGAAACCAAGCCGGTAGCTGATCGCGCACATAAGCACGCCCCATCGTCATCTGCCCGGTGGCGACGCGACGGTTAAACCAGTTCAATTCACCCAGCACCCGTTCGTGTTCGCTCTGATGCTCACGAATGGCGGCAAAAGCGTATGCCTGCATCCAGTCGGTTTCGGTGGCGAAATGCGTTTCGGTGTGGGCAAGCAGTTCCGCGAATAGTGGGATAAAATCGTGCTTGGAGGCACTATTCAGCCTATTCAACAAAATCACGAACTCGCGGTGGGTCTGATCCATCTCTTCATGCCCCAGCAGATAGCGCTGTTCAAACTGTTCAAGCACCATTTTCGGCCTCCTGCCGTCGGTGGACAATCATTTTGCCCAGTTTTCGGGCAATGTAGGCACTGTAATCTGCGTGATTCTCGTAATCATAGTCCAATGCTAGCGTGGCGAGTTGATCAATAGCGTCGCCAAGCGGGTAATTTGGTCGAAACTTCTGCCATAACTCAGGCAGCGTTCGCCGTTGTCACGGCAAATGGTTTTACCTTGGCAGGGGGTAAATTGGCTCATGTGCCATCTCTCTTAACGGTATAGCGCGCCATAGCCCTCTTCCATCAAGACCTGTTTAACGGCGGGGCGTTCCAACATATTTCGATAATGAACCTGACAATGTTCGGGTAACTTAAGTCCGATACGATCCGCCCAAAATTCGAGGTAAAACAGCGCAGGATCGGCGATAGAAAAACGGTCACCAGCGACATAGCGATTACCGGCTATTTGCCGGTTCAGCAGCACAAAGGCCTTTTTGACTATAGTTTCTCCTTGAGCTTTGACCCGTTCAATTTCGTGTGACTCAAACGCATACTGCTCGGGGGTGAAAATGCGTGTATAACCTTGTAAATGTACGCTATTCACCGCGTAGTTCAGGATTTCCAATACCCGCGTCGCAGCATCGATCTCGTCTGGTAACAGTTTGGCTTTAGGATAGCTGCGTGCTAGCCAGTAGCAGATCGCGCCATATTCGGTGATCGCCTCACCGTCAGGTTTAACCAGCGTCGGAATGGTGGATTTAGGGTTAATAGCGACATATTCACGGGTATAGTGCTCGCCGGCTGGTAAATTTACAATGTACGCCTCGAAAACCAGCTCTAACTCTTCTAACAATATATGGATGCCAGTGGAGCAAGAGCCAGGTGTCATATAAAATTTCAGATTATGGAGCTTGTGCATAGTGATAGCGATCAGGCAGATTCAAGCAGAGCAGGTTTAATCATATCTAGCCAACTATCAAGGCGCGCATCTGTCAGCAAAGATTGCGTGCTTTGATCTAGCGCTAAACCGACAAATTGACCATTGATGTTCGCTTTGGAGTGGGCAAATTGATAACCTTCGGTAGGCCAGCCACCCACCACGATCGCACCACGATTTTTAACTTGCAGATACAACTCGAACAACGCATCTACAAAGCGAGATGGGTACTTTTCTTGATCACCTAAGCCATAAATGGCAATACGCTTTGTGCTTAAATCGGCAGCGGCTAACTGCGGAAAAAACTCCGCCCAACTGCCGTTTTCGGCCCCGGTGGATCGCCCAGGCACCTGACCTTCACCATAGGTTGGCGTACCCAAGATTAACGCATCGTATTTCAGCATATCGGCAAGCGTAGTGCGATTGATATTGAGTGGCATATCACACACATCACTGCCGAGCTTCCTAGCGATCTTCTTCGCAATCAGGCGTGTCGTGCCCGAATCCGTTCCAAAAAAAATTCCAATTTTAGCCATAAATCCACCCTATCGGATCGAATAAACAGAATATAAACGCCGCGTGTAACCGTTCAGACACCCTGTTTTTTTACCCTCACCCCAACCCTCTCCCCCGAGGGGAGAGGGAGAAAAAGTAGTGGAGGTCTGAACGGTTACCTCTTAGCACGTCATAGCGAATAGATTAATAACGACTATGCATCATTTTATGGGTAAAAATAGGCGGTATCGTAACCAGATACTCTAACTTTCATATCTGAAGAGAAGGCGTCGCAAGGTGAGTTATTCTTTTTTAAGTGTTCTTTAAGTTGAGTTAAAATATTTCCGGCAATAATGTCGTGATTTCTGCTAGCGCCCGCCATTGCATAAATTTGACCGTTAAGGTATTCATGCTTAATATCACTAACGATTTCACCCCTTAAATATTCATCTTCTGAAAGGTTGCTTTCACTAGTTTGCGCAAGAGACATGTTGTTTCTCCTTATTACAGTACATTAGAGCAATTCGTTTTATGCAAAATATTTATCACCCATAAAATGATGCATAGTCGTTATTAATCTATTCGCTATGACGTGCTAAGAGTGTTGCCCTAATCGGCCCCGGGTTGTCACTGCCACGAGCCCCGTCAATATCTTTATTGCCTATCCAGCTGATGAGTCGTTGCACAGCTCTTCTCTCTCTATGTCGCTTTGCAAAATATAGTACTTAGCGGATTCAAGCTGCAAGTACAACCCGTTGGCTTTCAGCAAATACCTCGTACATGTGGGTACTATGATGATGTGGCGTCAAATTGGCGACAGTGATAGAGAGACGCACAGTTCTTTGTTGGAGGTTCATATGAATATACCCGTCATCCTTGAAAACGGTGGTTCGTTGGCCGCAGTCGCTCACCCCAATCACTTAGGTTTACTAAGCTCATG
>JADGBN010000113.1 GCA_015231435.1 Gammaproteobacteria bacterium | reverse complement strand
TAGCTGCATTCCCTTAAGCAGCGGATCGGTTAGAAAGGCGGGTTTGTTGGTGACCACTCCCCAGGGAATCGCGTGTGCCTCAAGCAGTTGCAGCAGCGCTTCGATGCCTGGAAAGAGGGTGGTTTTGCCGGGAATGGTCGCTTCATACAGGGCCAGCAGGCGCAGACGCAGTGTCGCAAAGTTGGGATGCTGTGGGTCAATGCCAAAGCCACAACCGAGCAGCGCCGGCGTGCCGTGGGAGACATGGGGACGAATCACCGCTTCTGGCAGCGCCGCTCGTCCCTCTTCCAGCAGCAGTTGATTAAGGGCGGCAGCCAGATCAATCGCGGTATCGGCCAATGTGCCGTCGAGATCAAATAGCACCGCTGCAAGCGGTTTACTGGTCATCAGTGGTTATCGCGGCAGGGGACGGGCGTGGACGAGATAGTTCACCTCTACGTTGCTGCCGAGGCTGTAGCGCTGGTTCACTGGGTTGTAGCTCATACCGCTAATCTGGTCGATAGCCACCTGTTGATGGCGGCACCAACGTTCCAGTTCGGAGGGGCGGATAAATTTATCGTAGTCGTGCGTCCCTTTGGGTAATAGATGGAGCAGGTACTCTGCGCCAACAATGGCAAAAAGCCACGCTTTGGGGTTGCGATTGATGGTCGAGAAGTAGAGGTGGCCCTCCTTCTTAATCAGGCGGCGACAGGCGGTAATGACCGACTCCGGATCTGGCACATGTTCGAGCATCTCCATGCAGGTGATGATGTCAAAACGGCTCTCTTCGGATGCGCCATGAAGTTCTGCAAATGCTTCAACGGTCGTGCGTTGATAGTTGACCTTTAAGCCCGACTCCAAGAGATGGAGTTTAGCCACTTCCAGCGGTGCTTCGCCCATGTCAATGCCATAGACGGTGGCACCTTTAGCCGCCATCGCCTCGGCAAGAATACCGCCCCCGCAGCCAACATCGAGCACCCGCTTGCCTGCCAGCGGACTTCTTTGCTCAATATAGTCAAGGCGTAGCGGATTAATCGCGTGTAACGGTTTGAATTCGCTATGCGGATCCCACCAGCGTGGGGCGAGTGCCTCAAACTTGTTAATCTCATCCTGATCAATATTGTCTTGGGTCATTAGCTGTTTTCCATAAGTTTGTTTTGCCAGATGCTGCTACGGGCAAGAATCTCTCCCTCATCCATACGGGTGAGCTGACGGTGATGTAGCAGCAGTTGTCCTGCTACCCAAACATCAGTGACTTGATGCCGCCCGGTGGCGTAAACCAGTTGTGAAATGGGGTGGTAGAAGGGGCGTGATTCAAGGGTGTTGAGATTAACCGCGATAATATCGGCGGCTTTACCGATCTCCAGCGAGCCGCAGATCTGTTCCAGACCGAGGGCGCGCGCGCCGTTAATGGTTGCCATGCGCAGTGCTTGCATGGCGTTGACTGCACTGGCGTCGCCGCTGACCGCCTTACCCAGCAGGGCGGCGGTGCGCATTTCGGAAAAGAGATCGAGGTCGTTATTGCTGGCCGCCCCATCGGTTCCCAGTGCGACGTTAATCGCTGCCTGTTGCAGGGTGGCTACCGGGCAGAAGCCGCTGGCAAGTTTAAGGTTGGATTCGGGACAGTGGACGACATGGGCGGCAAGTTTAGCAAAGCGGTTGATCTCTGCGGGCAGCAGTTGCGTCATGTGTATCGCCTGTAGGCGTGGCGAGAGCAGCCCTAACGCTTCAAGACGCGCCAGCGGGCGTTGCCCATACTGTTTTAGGCTGGCCTCAATCTCTGCCGCTGTTTCGTGAACGTGCATGTGAATGGGGGTGTCGAGCTCTTCTGCGTAGGTGACGATGCGTTCAAGATAGGGATCGGAGACAGTATAGGGGCCGTGTGGCGCAAAGGCGGTGGTGATCAGCGGGTAACCTTTAATCTCATCATACGCCTCCAGCCCTTTGTGGAGATAGTGATCGCCATCTTTCGCCCAGGCAGTGGGGAAGTCGAGCACAATCAGCCCGACCACTGCGCGCATTCCGGCACGTTGTGCGGCCTCTGCGGTGGCTTGCGGGAAGAAGTACATATCGTTAAAGCAGGTGATGCCGCCGCGCACCATTTCGGCAATCGCCAGTTCACTGCCATCACGGACAAACTCACTGGAGACCCACTTGGCCTCGGCGGGCCAGATATGTTCATTGAGCCAGCGCATAAGTGGCAGATCATCAGCCAGACCACGCATTAGGCTCATCGCTGCATGGGTGTGGCTGTTAATCAGACCGGGAGTAATTAGGTGATCCCTGCGGTCATGCTGCTGTTGCGGCTGAAACTGTTTAAGGGCTTCCTTAGTGGGCAGTATGGCGATAATGCGACCATCATGAATCGCCACGGAGTGGTGCTCAAGAACCAAATCGGCGGGTTCAACGGGAATCACCCAGCCGCCATGAATAAGGGTATCGACATTCTGCATAATGGTTTAGGCGATGAGCTCCCGGCTCTCAAGTTTCGCCTCGCTCTCGCCCAGCGCATATTTTTTAATGCGGTAGAGCAGGGTGTCGCGGGTAATGCCTAACAGCCGTGCCGCTTGGCTGCGATTGCCACCGCTGCGACTGAGTGCCTTGTTAATCAGGCTCTGCTCCAACTCCTCAAGGCGAACCCCCTCTTGAGGCAGATCAAAGTAGTGTTGGTGTATGGGCGGTTGTTGTAATTCACGCGGAAGATTTTCCGGCGCGACTTCGCGGCCACTGAAAAGTATGACCATGCGCTCGCAGAAGTTGCGCAGTTCGCGCACATTGCCCGGCCAGTTGTGCTGTTCCAGACGCTTTAGGGTGTCCGGGCTATAGCGTGGTGCAGGGAGTTGATACTGTGCAGTTAGCTGCGTGGTAAACGCTTTTAAGAGCAGTGCCAAATCGCCGTTGCGCTGGCGTAGTGGCGGGAGCTCTAGGGGGACGATATTAAGACGATAGAAGAGATCTTGGCGAAAACGCTGCTCCTGTACACGGGCGAAGAGGTCAACATGGGTTGCGGCGATAATTCGTACATCGACCTTGCGGGGGCGGGTCTCGCCGAGACGTTGACACTCGCCAGCTTCAATAAAACGCAGCAATTTCGCCTGAACTGTGAGGGGAAGTTCGCCTATCTCGTCGAGAAAGAGCGTGCCACCTGCGGCGGCGGCAATACGTCCGTCATAACTTTGATTGGCACCGGTAAAGGCGCCTGCGGCGTGGCCAAAGAGCTCTGATTCGGCAAGCGACTCCGGTAGGGCGGCACAGTTGATACTCACGAGGGGTGCTATCGCACGGTGGCTGTGCTGATGCATATGGGTGGCGACAAGCTCTTTGCCGGTGCCGCTCTCCCCTAACAGCAGGGTGGTGACATCGGTGGCAGCAATCACCTTCGCACTACGCAGGAGCGAAAGAAATTCAGGGGCATTGCCCAGCAAGCTTGGGTTCTGACTATTCACTTCTGCACTCCATATCTAAAGAGGGGGGGAATTGTGCCACAGGGTGGAGCCAATCAGCAAAAAAGAGTCCGCTAATGGCCAGCATAACCAGCGTGACGCCGGCAACGTGGCGCACTCTGGGTCGTTGTCTTAGTGTATAGAGCTGTCGCGAAAAGTGCGAGACCCCTGCCATTGCTGGCAGCGTTCCGAGACCAAAGGTGAACATCATTAGCGCACCAGTCATGGCATCGGCAACCATCAGGGTATAGAGGAGGGTGGTATAGACCAGTCCGCAAGGCATCCAACCCCAGATCAATCCATAAAGTAGTGCCTGATGCGGGCTTTTGACCGGTAGTAGCGATCTTCCCAACGGTTCAATACGCCGCCAGATAGGGGCGCCGAGGCGCTCCAGTTGCGCCAGTTTTGGTAGCCATCCGGCAATATGAAGACCCATGGCAGCAACCATGACGGCGGCCAGACCCTGGAGCCAGAGATAGCCGTCGGCAGGGACGAACTTATCGTAGAGCGTACTGCCGATGAGACCGACCAACACGCCTGCTAGGGTGTAGCCGATGATTCGTCCGAAGTTAAAAAAGAGCCAAAAGCGCCAGAGTGGTACCGGCGGTGTGCGCTGTGGGGAGGTCGCGGAGAGGGTTAACGCGCCCATAATGCCACCGCACATCCCGATACAGTGAATGGTGCTGAAAAAACCCATTAACAGGGGTGAAATCAGGGTCGTTAAAAGATGGGTATCTGTAGGCATCCGTTTGTGACAAGATTATTTTTCTCTTATTGTCGCACATTGGCGCTATTTGGGTTAAAGTTTCGTACCCTTCAGGCTTGGGCTAAATTGGGTTATTTAGCCAGCAGTTAGCCGCATTTGTTCAGGAGTTTATGATGAACGTCTCCCCATTTTTCTCTTTCCGTTCTCTTTTTTTACTGCTGTTGCCACTGTTACTGCAAAGCACCGTGGTGGTGGCGGTTAATCTTGATAAAATTGATAGCCAACGCTGGCAGCGCGAACGGGCGCTTTTTGTCTTGGCAGAGAAGGCGATTGCCGCCGATCAGGATGTCACTTCACACCTTGCTGAGCTGAAAAACTATCCACTGCTGCCCTATCTTGAGTATCAGCGTCTGAAGCCACGGCTGCACAAACTCCCTGTGGCGGAAATAGATGTTTTTTTTAGTCGTTATGGGGAGAGTGCGCCAGCGCTCTTTTTGCGTGCTGCCCTGCTCGATGAGTTGGCGCGGCAACAGAACTGGAAGCTCTATCTGAAATATTATCAGGAGAGCAGTAAGGTGGAACGCCAATGTGACTATCGTCATGCCCTGTTACAGAGCGGTCGCGAAGCCGAGGCATTGGCAGAGATTGATCAGATCTGGCTCAGTGGCAAGTCACTTCCCGATGCCTGTGACCCCCTGTTTAATCGCTGGATCGCCAAAGGGGGATTAAGCAGTGACACCGTCTGGGCACGGATTGATAAGGCGTTAGCGGCAGAAAACCCCAGTTTGGCAACCTATTTGGGGCGTTTTTTGAGTGAGTCGGATAAAAAATGGCTGGATGGCTGGTTAGAGCTCTATCAGCAGCCGTCAAAGATTTTTACCTTAGCGCTGCTACAGCAGACGCATACGCAGCGTCAGGCGATACTGGTGGATACCCTAAAGCGTATGGTTAAGGCGGATGAAGATAAGGGGGCTGCGGCCTGGCAGCAGATCGCCCTGCGCTATCCGTTTGACAATGCAGCTAAACAGCAGGTAGAGCGCGAAATCGGTTTACGCATGACGTGGCGCAACCATCCCGATGCTTTTGCACAAATGTTGAAAGTGACGCCGCAGGCCGATGATACCGTGCTGCAGGAGACACGGCTGCGTCTTGCGCTGCGGCTGCAGCGCTGGTCACACATGGTGAGCTGGATTGAGGCGATGCCTGCGGAGTTAAGTCAGGCGTTGGAGTGGCGTTACTGGTACGCCAGAGCGCTGGAGGCGGAGGGCAATGCGGCGACTGCCAAAGCAGTGTTTACCGAGTTAGCCGCAGATCGCAGCTACTACGGCTTTTTAAGTGCCGACCGCGTCGGTCTGCCCTATAACCTGCAACATCTGCCCCTCACCTTTAGCAGCCAGGAGCTGGCACAGTTAGCGCAAAGTCCAGCGCTGCAACGGGTTCAGGAGCTGCTGTTGCTGGATCGCAACCATGAGGCGAAGCGAGAGTGGGAGCGTGGCTTAAAACAGCTGGACAACGAAACAATGAAGGTTGCGGCAAGTCTGGCACAGCAGTGGGAGTGGCATGATCGCGCCATCTTCGCCTTAAGCCGTACCGGTTACTGGGACGATCTGCAGCTGCGTTTTCCGCTGCTCTATCGTGACATTATTCATAGTGAGGCGTCACGTAATCAGCTGCCCCTTACCTGGGTCTATGCGGTGATTCGTCAGGAGAGCGTCTTTATGCATGATGCGGTTTCACCGGCGGGGGCACGCGGTTTAATGCAGCTAATGCCGGCGACAGCGGAAAGTATGGCAAAAGAGCTAAAGCGTAGCTATCAGCAGGAGAAGCTCTTTGAACCGGCGTTTAATATTGCGTTGGGTACCCGTTATTTGCAAAAGGTGGCGGGACAGCTTGATAATAATCCGGTGCTTGCTACCGCAGCCTATAATGCCGGCCCGCATCGGGTAAAAAAGTGGCTGCCCGCCAATGGTCAAATGGATGCGGATATCTGGGCTGAAACCATCCCTTTTAAGGAGACCCGTGAATATGTGCGACGGGTGTTAAGTTACAGCATTCTCTACGGTAAGCGCTTGGGTGCCGAGCCGATTAGTCTCAAGCAGTTAATGGCGGCGATTGGTAGTGATCCCTCCAGCGCAGTGGTTGCCAGTCGGTAATATACCCAAAATCATTTTCAAGGATGACGGGTATATACCCAAACTACTTGGAAATGCAGGTAGGCGGCAAAGGCGCGAATCCCCATGAGCTTAGATAGACTAAGTGATTGGGGTGAGCGACTGCAGCGTGCGCAGCCTGCCTTTGGTGCAACGACCCTGCAATTTCAAGTAGAAAGGGTATATTGTTGCTTGTGTCGGGGTGTTACTGGGTAGCAGTCTGTTTTTATAGTCATCAGGTGAGATGTGAATAAGAGATTTTGTATGGTTTTTTTTGCTTTGCTGGGTCTGCTCGGGTGCTTGCCGGTTGAGAATATTAAGCCTGTTGAGAGTAGCAGAGCGATCCAGAGTGATACTGCGGCGGAGGCGGCAGCGATAGATAGCACTCAAAGTGTGCTCGGCGAAGAGTCACAGGCGGTGCGCGATAAGTCGGTGGCGTATATCTGCAGTTATGCGCCAAGTCAGCAGGGGATGGTGAAATCACTCATTGCAGCTGCCAATGGTGATCCGGCCTTACCTGAATTGCCTACAGAGGCTATCGGGGTCACGCCTGCCACCACGATTATTCACAATAGCATCGCCTATGTTCAAACAGGGTCAAAAGAGAATCTGGTGGACGCGGTGGGCGCTGCCGCAGCCGTACCGTTGAGCATTACCCTGGGAGCCGTGACTGGGGTTGGTCAGGGGGTTTTGGAGTTAAGTTGTTTTACCACTAATCACCCCGAAACGGCGGCGAAGATCTCGGAAAATGTCGATGGTTTGGCACAACAGGGGCAGAAATTTATTGATAAATCGCGGCAGGAGATGCTGGATAACTTTGCTCAGATGAAACTGAAGGTGCTGAAAATTCAAAACTCATTGAATCAGCCGACGGCGGTGAATCCACTGCAACCGGCGGCACTGCCTGCTGATTAACGGGTTAAATTCAGGAGGGTTAGCGGATGAGTACCGTTTTTGTAGCGACTATTGAGCAGATGCGTCGGGGTAAAACGCTAGAGGAGTTACAGGCGCAACTGACGGAGATTTTTGGAGAAGTAGCAGCGGCGTCGTTAAACCAGCTCCCCTATGAACTCCCCCGTGAATTCTCCTCGTTACGCGAAGCCAAACAGTTTACCCGCGAGTTTAGTCAGGCGGGCTGTCAGGTGGTTCTCAGTAGTCGTCGGATTGGCGAGGAGGTCAAGGTCGATCTGCCCTCTGCCTCGCAGTATCGGGATAAAGCCGTTGCAGAGGTCAGTAAAAAATCGCGCTTGCAGGGGGTATGGGTCGTTGTGGTCATTGTTGCGACCCTGTTACTGTTGATGCTGTTTAACCACACTTGGATAATCAGTTTTTGGGCAGAGCCTCAAGGGAGCGCAAATGTTGCAAAGGATTCTGCCAGTGAGGAGCGTGAAGGTAGAAGTGCGACAACTGCAAAGGGCGACGTGCAGATGCCGGTAGCAGACAACACGTTGGCAACGACCGCATTAGATGCAGCAGTGTCGTCGGAAAAGTTGTCAAATCCTACGGCCACGACTGATATCGCTGCCGTCGCCAGCAAACCGCATCCAGTGGTCGATAACGTTGCAAGCATCGCGCCGCCACTTCAGATTGCCGCTATCCAACAGCGCATTTCTCCAGCTTTACAGGATATGGATGTCAGTGGCAGTTGGCGACAACTGCGACAGCGGCTTGATACGCTGTTAACTGCGCCGCTTACGGTCACTGAGCAGCAAATCTTTTCCGACTACTATCAGCAACTGAGCCTCGCTACGTTAAAACTGGATCTAATGCTGCGTTTTTTACGCCTAGCTATCGCCTTTAACCCCGATAACCGAGCTGCCTGGGAGCAGCTGCTGGCAATCTATCAGCAGCAAGGCGACAGTGAACAGGTGACCCTGCTGCAACAACAGATAGCGCAGAAGTTTGCGAAAAGCGAGTAGGTTTCGCTGACGGGGCGTGGCGACCCCAAAGGGTTACTGTCATTAAAAGATGAACTGCGGTGGACTCTTTTTACGTAAACGTTCAGACACCCTGCTTTTTTTACCCTCACCCCAACCCTCCCGAGGGGGAGAGGGGGC
>JADGBN010000112.1 GCA_015231435.1 Gammaproteobacteria bacterium | reverse complement strand
TCACCAATAAGCCATCCTCTGGCCCTACCCAAGCGGTTTGATCGGCTAAACCGTCGTTGTGGTAGTCGAAGTGGGCGGTGGAGTGGTTGACTGAGAGATAGTCGATGCCATCGCCGTTAAGGTCGATGGCCACCGGGGCAACAATGTCGGTGGCGGTAATATCTCTGCCAATACCCTTTATCACAATCGACAGGGTATTGTTGGCATTGTCGGGATCGGTAAAGCTGAGGGTACGATCACTGCCATTGGCGGTCTGGTTGCTAATAATGGCCGTTTCAGTCGCAGTGCCATCAATCGTTGTACCGCCATTTAACAGCCGTAGTCCATCGGTTTCGTTATTTTTATTAAAATCCCAGACCGTATCCGTTTGCAGGGTGCCGACAGTGTCGTTAATTTCAAAGACGAAGGTGTCGTTGCCGCCGAGGCAAAAAAGAGCGGCCCGTGGAGTTCATAGACCTTCCCTCCGAGTTGCCCCTCATAAGAGACCACCCGAATCTGCCTGGCATGTTCCCAGGCAAAGACCAGCGCCGAAACAATCACCCCCACCACCACGGCAATAGCTAGATCGGTAACCACCGTCACCCCGGAAACCAGAATCAGGACAAAGGCATCAGCGCGGGGGATCTTTTTCAGAATACGAAAGCTCGACCACTCAAAGGTGCCGATCACCACCATAAACATCACCCCAGTGAGGGCGGCAAGGGGGATCATCTCAATCAGACCCGAGGCAAAGAGAATAAAGATGAGCAGAAAAAGTGCCGCCGCTATCCCTGAAAGTCGCCCACGTCCCCCCGAGTTAATGTTAATCATGCTCTGACCGATCATCGCACACCCTCCCATGCCACCAAAAAAGCCGGTCACCGTATTAGCCACGCCCTGACCGATACATTCGCGGTTGCCGCGTCCCCGTGTTTCGGTGATCTCATCAATCAGGCTGAGGGTTAACAGTGACTCAATAAGACCAATAGCGGCAAGAATTACCGCATAGGGAAAGATAATGCTCAGCGTTTCGAGATTAAAAGGAACGGAGGGAATAGAGAACTGCGGCAGCCCACCTGAGATCGAGGCAAGATCGCCCACCGTTCGGCTTTCAAGATTAAAACCGATGACAATTAGCGTGACCGTGAGGATTGCCGCAAGGGATGAGGGGATCGCTCTGGTCAACAGTGGCAGAAAACGGGTAATGACCATCGTCAGCGCCACCAGTGCCAGCATGAGCCACAACCGCTCCCCTTCAAGCCAGTGGCTGACGCCTGCCGCATCCACCACCTTAAAACTGTTTAGCTGCGCGAGAAAGATGACAATGGCCAGACCATTCACAAAACCAAGCATCACCGGATGCGGCACCATGCGAATAAATTTGCCCAGACGCAGCAGCCCAACACCGATCTGCAGCAGCCCCATCAGTACCACTGTAGCAAAAAGATACTCAACGCCGTGTTCCGCTACCAGCGCCACCATCACCACCGCCAGCGCACCGGTAGCCCCAGAGATCATCCCCGGTCGCCCACCAATGACCGCTGTGATCAACCCCACCATAAAGGCGGCATAGAGCCCCACCAAAGGCTCTACTCCGGCGACAAAGGCAAAGGCCACCGCTTCGGGAACCAGTGCAAGGGCGACGGTCAAACCAGAAAGGAGATCATTTTTAGGGCAACCACGTTCGTTACAGTCGAAATTAATAAACAAGGAGAACCTCTGCGGGGTTAAAACAGAAACGCTGCATATTAGCAGATTAGCGTTTGCTAATAAACCACCTCGCGGCGCTCACTGTGTCACGGGAAGAGGATAACTTCCACATCGGCATCACTAAAATTTACTTTTAACTAACAGCTATAAAATATATTATTATGAGGCGTATTAATTATTAATTTGCATGAACATTGAGAAACACGCCTCTCTGTCCGTCGCTGGTTATCAGGAACAATATGGATCGTAAACGTTCAGACGCCCTGCTTTTTTACCCTCACCCCAACCCTCTCCCGAGGGGGAGAGGGGGCAAAAGTGGTGGGGGTCTGAACGGTTACTATGGATCGTGCTATCCTCAAGGAGAAAATGGATGACATACGACCAGACAAACATCAATCGTCTTCACGTGGTTGGTATTGGCGCATCGGCGGGCGGTCTTGAGGCACTGAGTCAGTTTGTTGCCGGACTGACGCCGGGGTTGGAGTGCATCTATGTTGTCGCGCAACATATGTCACCTACCCACCGCAGTATGATGGCCGATATTCTCGGTCGCGAGACACGCATTCCGGTACGCGAACTGGTTGATAACGAGTTGCCACAACCGGACATTGTTTACATCATTCCGCCCGGCACCAACCTCACCTTCAAAGATGGCAAGTTTCACCTCACCATCCCCTCTCCGGAGGTCTCTCCTAAACCATCGATTAACCTTATGTTTCAGTCGATGGCTGACGAATTTGATGAGCGTACCATTGGCATTATCCTTTCTGGCACCGGTACGGATGGCACCCGCGGTTTGCGTGCGATTAAGTCGGCAGGGGGCATTACCTTTGTGCAAATTCCTGAGACCGCCAAGTATGATGGCATGCCGCGCTCGGCCATTGACGCCTGTGTCGCCGATCGTATTCTCACGCCAGATCAGATTGGCAGGGAGATCGAACGTCTAATTCGTTTTCCCGAAATGCAGATGAAAATTGATAACTCGGAGCAGCACCCCAACGAAATGGCGGAGCTCTTTCTGCGAGTCAAGCTGCGCACCAAGATTGATTTTTCCAGCTATAAACTCTCTACCGTACAGCGCCGTTTGCAACGTCGTATGGTTGCCACCGAAGCCAGCAAACTATCTGACTATCTCGCCTATACCGAGAGTCACCCCGAAGAGCTCGACTCTTTAGCCAAGGAGACGCTCATTTCGGTGACGGAGTTCTTTCGTGATAAAGAGGCCTTTCGCACTCTGGAACGTTTTGGTCGTGAGCTCCTAGAGCAGAAGAAAGTGGGCGATGAGTTGCGCATCTGGGTGGTCGGCTGTGCTACTGGCGAAGAGGCCTACTCGCTGGCGATTCTCTTTTCTGAGCTAATTATGAAGGAGAACAGATCTCATAAACTGCAAGTTTTCGCCACTGACATCGACAATGATGCATTGGCTGTCGCACGGCGTGGCATCTATAACCGTACAGCGATGGACGAGGTGCCGCCCGAACTTATTGATCGCTACTTCATCACCAGTGGTAACGGATTTGAACCAACCAAAGCACTGCGGGAACGCGTCACCTTTGCGCGGCAGGATGTCGCAGCCGATCCCCCGTTTCTGCGTCTTGATCTGGTCACCTGTCGCAATGTGCTGATCTATTTTAATACCGAGCTGCAAGCAAGGGTCTTATCCATACTGCGCTATGCGCTGCGCGATGACGGCCTGCTGTTTCTTGGCCGTTCCGAAACGGTTAGTCAGCAGGAGGCACTGTTTGCTGCGGCGGATCGTCGAGCACGCATCTACAGAACACGCGGCAAAAGCCGCCCCGCCAGCGTTAGCCGCTTAGTTCGTGGCAAGCTGGTGACTCGCGAGCAGGTTCCCAAAACAAACGATAAAATTTACGAAAAACTCTTTCATCAGGCACTTTCCGACTGCTACTCCCCGTCGCTGCTGGTTGATGCCGGTTTTCATATTCTCTACAGCCACGGCGATCTAAAGCACTTTGTGCAGTTTCCTGACGGCACCCCAGAGATGAACCTCTCAAAGTTAATTGTGCCAGAGCTGGCGAATGAGCTGCTGACTACACTGCATCGATCACGTCGCCGCATGAGCAGTAGCTACAGCCGTAAGCGGCGGATTCTCTCACTTAACAAACAGACTTGGCGGATTGCGATTCATCCTCAGGGGCTGCATCTTGACAGTGAGCTTTTCTTGGTGGTGTTTGAACAGATAACCCGCATCAAGCCAGATTGCTCAGATGAGACGACATCAACCCCAGCAGATGACGAGATTGCCTCCGATGAGCTAATGGCAACGCGTGAACATCTGCAAACCCTAATGGAGGAGATGTCCGCCTCCAATGAGGAGATGCAAGCACTTAACGAAGAGGTGCAAGCGGCTAATGAGGAGTTGCAGGCAACCAATGAAGAGTTGGAGGCCTCTAACGAAGAGCTCCAAGCAACCAATCAAGAGCTCATTAGTGTCAATGAGGAGAGCCTAGCGAAGTCGGCAGAGCTGGCGGCAATTAACAGTGACTTTGAGAGCGTCCACAACACCATTGTCTTTCCGATTCTGGTATTTGACGCTGATCTCGTCCTTAAACGCGCCAATGCCACGGCGATTCGTTTCTACGACCTGCCACAATCGGCGGTTGGTCAGGAGATCAGCCGACTTATGCTGCCGCCACTGCTTACACATATCAACGAAAAACTTGCTAAGGTGTTACAGAGTCAGCGCAAGGAGATTTTTCCCGTCGAAGAGGCTGGCCGTTCCTACCAAATCTATATCACACCGGTTATTAACAATACGGGAATGTCACAGAGTGTGGTGCTCGTTATTGTCGATAACACTGAACTAATCGAGGCGCAGGTCGGCATTCGCGAAAGTCAGGAGCAGATGCTGTCCATTATGAATCACTCCATCTCACTCATCTCCCTCAAGGATGCATCCGGTCGCTATGAGTTTATCAATCAACGTTTTGAGGAGACTTTTGGACTAAAAGCCGATCAGGTTTTGGGCAAAACCGATCGCCAGTTGTTCGCGACCGATGTCGCGATGATGTTGCGTGGACTTGACATTGAAACCATGCAGAAACTAACCGCAATTGAAAGCAAGGATGAACTCACTTTAGGCGGCAAAAAACATTGGCTTGAAACCGTGCGCTTTCCCATCTTTGATAGCCACGGCACCCTCAGTTCTGTTTGCACTCAGGCCAACAACATTACTCACAAGCACCATGCTGAAGAGCAGCTGCGTCTCGCTGCCAAGGTTTTCGATCGGGCTGGCGAGGCAATTGTGATCACCGATGATCGTGCCAACATCATCACTGTCAATGATGCATTCACCGAAATCACCGGTTATGAAATCACCGAGGTGGTCGGCAAGACACCGAGTATTCTGCGTTCCAATAAACACTCGCAAGAGTTTTATCAAAGTATGTGGCAGGCGCTGACCGAGAAGGGCTCATGGCAGGGAGAGATCTATAACAAGCGCAAGTCCGGAGAGATCTACCCTGAATGGCTCACCATCAATTCCGTGATGGATAAAAGCCACAAGGTTGTCAACTTTGTGGCCATCTTCAGTGATATTTCTGCTATCAAAAGTTCCCAACGCCGTATTGAATTTCTTGCCACCCACGATGATCTAACGGGACTACCCAACCGCAGTCTGTTAATGGATCGCCTGAAACATGGCGTTTCGACTGCAAAACGGCAACATCAGCGTCTAGCGTTACTATTTATTGATCTCGATAACTTCAAGACAATTAACGATACCCTTGGTCATGATATTGGTGACATCCTACTCAAACAGGCCACCGAGCGTCTGCAACAGTGCGTTCGCGATTCAGATACGCTGGCACGCTTAGGCGGCGACGAATTTGTTGCCCTTCTCGCCAACATCGATCTTGAGATAGTCAATGCCATCGCCAGCCGCATTATTGACTTCCTCAGTGCCTCTTTTCGCATCAAAGATCAGAGCCTGTTTGTCACCGCAAGCATTGGCATCGGTATCTACCCTGAAGATGGCATCGATAGTGCCACCCTAATGAAAAATGCCGATATTGCGATGTACCGTGCCAAAGAGCGGGGTCGCAATCAGTATCAGTTCTTCGCTGACGAGATGAAGGTGAGGGCACTACAACGTATGACACTAGAAAGTGGCCTACGCCTTGCGATTCAAGCAGGAAATTTTCGCATGATGTACCAGCCACAGATTGAGCTTGCCAGTGGCAAAATGATTGGTGCCGAGGCGCTGTTACGCTGGCGTGATCCGGTCATGGGGGATGTTTCACCCGGACAATTTATTCCGGTAGCTGAGGGCAGTGGTCTTATCTGCAACATTGGTGAAATTGTTATTGATCTGGTACTTGCACAGATTGCCCGCTGGCAGGCCAGCGGTCTGCAAATACCGCGCATCTCCATTAATGTTTCATCACACCAGATGCGCAATGAAGCGTTTGTGACCAACCTTAACGAGCGCTTTCTGAAACATGGTGTTAACGCCGAAAATATTTGCATCGAATTGACCGAAAGCGCCTTGGTAGATCGAATGGAGCTGGTGAATAGTATGCTTAAAAATATTGAGAAGATGGGCGCCAGTATTAGTATCGATGATTTTGGTACCGGCTACTCCTCGCTCTCCTATCTTAAAAAATTGCCAATTCATGAACTTAAAATTGATCGCAGCTTTGTTGATGGTATTGATCTTGCCGGTGATGACCGCGCCATTGCCAAAGCAATTATCGACATGGCTCATGCCTTGGGAATGCAGGTGATTGCCGAAGGCGTCGAGACCTCCTCGCAACTCGATGTTTTGCGCGAAGAGCGTTGCGATATTGTTCAGGGTTATCTTTTTCATCGGCCGTTGGAAGTTGACGCCTTCACCACCTTACTTAACACATAAGCTAGGCACTTTTTCGGAGATCTACGCATGAGCATTGAATTCCAAAAACTGTTATCAGGGTGTGAATCTGAACAGTTACATCTTTCCGCTGCTATCCAACCGTTTGGCGCCCTGCTCTGTCTCGATTCCGCCACCCTGCGGATCACCCATGCCAGCGCCAATATCGAAACATTTCTTGGCAAGTCGGCTGAAGATCTGCTGGGTCAGCCGATGGATGTTCTGCATGGGTTAAAGCGCAGTGATTTACATAAGTTGCCCACTGAAGCAGGTCACTCGCTGCAACTGTCACGCATTGTCAAAGTCGCCAGTGGTGTGATTGATGCCGTGGTTATCCGCAGCACCGATGCACTGCTCATTGAACTTGAATATTCCGATCAGGAGGGCGCCGAAGCGATCCCGCTACAACAGCTACAGCGCCCACTACTCACCTCCCCCTTCGCGGATGATGAGGTCCTGCGCCACCACAATTCACTGCTCGCTGCGTTTCGAACAGTCACCGGCTACGATCGAGTCATGCTCTACCAATTCCACGAAGATTGGTCAGGAGAGGTGATTGCCGAAGCGACCAGCCCAGCACTTGGCAGCTATCTCGGACTCCATTTTCCCGCCAGTGACATACCGGAGATTGCACGTAATCTCTATATGCTTAATCCAACACGACTCATTCCAGATATCACAGCGGTAGCGGTGCCAATCCTCGGCAGCAGTGCCAATCCTCCTGATCTGACTTGGTCAAACCTGCGCAGCGTCTCGCCTATCCATCTGCAATATCTTGAAAATATGGGCATTGGCGCCTCATTTTCAGTCCCCATTCGCATTGCCAACAAGCTTTGGGGACTGGTTGCCTGCCACCATCTTAAACCCCGGATGCTGTCACACGATCGGCGTCAAACCTGCGTTAGCCTGACCAATACCTATGCGTTGGGTCTCTCCTCACACTTCGCCAGTCGCCGTCTCCAGCTACTTGACAGCTTTGAACGGCGCATCGATCGGATAATGGGAGAGCTGACACAGCATGATGATCCGCTTAACGGTATAGAAGAAAATGCCGACTTACTGATGGATGTTCTTAACGCACAGGGTTTCGCCATGGCGATGGATGATGAGGTCGTCATTGCCGGTGAGGGACCCGATATGGAGGGGATGAGCCTTATCGATGCCTGGTTTCTCAATGAGTACCAAGAGGGCGTTGCCAGCACCAACCACCTTGAATCCCTATTTCCGGGACAGTTAGCGATCCTCGCCGTGGTGAGCGGCATGATTGCGATTAAGGCACGCTCATCACGATCAGGTTGGGTACGTTTTTACTGGTTTCGTAGCGAAGAGCCGCATGAGGTTGTCTGGGCGGGAAACCCGAATAAGCCGGTCGTCGAGAATGCCGGTGCTATCACGCTCTCACCACGCCGCTCCTTCGAGAGGTGGGTGGAGATTAAAAGTGGTTACAGCCGCCCTTGGAGTGACACAGAGAAAATGACCGCTGCCAAGTTCCGCAATACCCTGCTGCGCTGGCTATAGCTCTACGTCGGCGACGGCACAGCGATCGAGGTGTAACTTAAAAAAAGCGAACATCCTTACCGCTGCTGCAAGCGCATCGGGGATCTCCTCAGGGTGGCAGGAGGCATCGGCAAATGCCCAGAACTCCTGCCAGCGCAGATCGCTGTTAGCGCCATAACCTTCGAAAAAAGAGAGCGGCAGTGACTCCCCCAGCGTCTGCAGCAACTGCCGATAGATAAAGCGCCCACCGCGCGTCGAACCCTCAATGGTATAAAGCATACCAATGAGTTCACCAATATTGCGAGGCTGCGGCAAATGTTCTGCACGCATGGTTACCCGGCGTTGTAAGGCAGTCAGATCGGCATTCAGTGCCGGCAGTTT
>JADGBN010000111.1 GCA_015231435.1 Gammaproteobacteria bacterium | reverse complement strand
TACGTTAATCGGTTTGGTTAAATAGGCGTTCATACCAATCTGCAGGCAGCGACTACTCTCACCATCCATCGCGTGTGCAGTCATCGCAATAATTGGTATCTGATCATATTCAGGGTGTTGGCGAATCTCTTGGGTTGCCGCAATACCATCCATCACCGGCATCTCAATATCCATAAGAATAGCATCAAAGGCGGTCGCCCCCAGCTTGGATAGCTGTGCTAGCGCCTCGGCACCATTATTGGCAAGCGTGGCCTGATGCCCTAATTCTTTTAATATCTCCATGGCAACCAATTGATTAATTTCATTATCCTCTACCAATAACAAGTGGTAGTGGGGGGTAGGCAGATGCACAGCGGCATGATTATCGGGATCGCAGAGCAGATCGTTTACCAACTGCCCCGTCACTGCCTCGGCACGACTTAACGGTAGCGTTAAGGTGAAGAAGAATTCACTTCCTTGACCCAAAGCGCTCTTCACGCCGATCTCGCCACCCATCATCCTCACCAGCCGTTGAGAAATCGTCAAACCAAGCCCGGTGCCCCCGTACTGACGTGTTGTTGAACTCTCCGCCTGGGTAAAGGGCTGAAAGAGCATCTTTATCTTATGAGGATCAATGCCGATCCCAGTATCCGTGAGGGTAAAACGTATTGCAACTTGGTCTGATGCGAACGACGATTCCACATCCGCTGCAAGCGAAATATTCAGAACAATCCTACCGCTATGGGTAAATTTAACGGCATTGGTAATCAGATTGTTAAGAACCTGAATGAGGCGCAGCGAGTCAACCACAACATAGGGCGGCAGTCGTGGATCATTTTGCAGTTCTATTTTAACCGGCGCAGTGCCGCGAGCCGTTGCCGCAGTCAGAAGTGTTCGAACTTTATCCAGCAAGCAGGTGACTGCCAGTGGCTGAGCGTGAATTTCAAGCATCTCGGCCTCAATTTTAGAGAGATCAAGAATATCGTTTACCAATGCCAACAGAAGCGCCGCTGCCTGATCTAGCTGCGCATAATAGAGCTGCTGTCGTGAGGTGAGTTGCGGGTCGCGCTGCAACAGATGGGTAAACCCGATAATCGCATTTAACGGAGTTCGAATCTCATGGCTCATGGTGGCTAAAAAACGGCTCTTGGCACTATTGGCGCGCTCGGCACTCTCTTTCGCCACCTCCAGATCTTGGTTACGCTGCTCCAACTCAGCGGTGAGTTGCGTGAGTGTACGGGTTGCCGTCTCCACCCGCGCCTCAAGACCGGCACGCGACTCATCTATTTCGGTAATCATCCGATTAAAGCCTATCTGCAACTGGCGGATCTCACCCGCTGCATCCAGCAGATAACCATAACGCAACTCACCCCGTCCGACCCCCTCCACCAAGGTCACCAGTCGCAGAATCGGGCGCAGAATACGACGCTCAACAAAAGCCGTCACCGGGATGGTTAGCATCAGTATCAAGAGAATGATAAATCCCAGTAACTCAATCTGCCGCGTCTTTTCGTTATGTATTTGACGCCGATTAAACTCTACCTGAATATAACCCACGGTCTGTTCCGGATTAGCCATCTCCTTCACGTTGCTATCAAGGGTAAGCAGATGGTCATTAATGCGTAAACAGTAGACAACCCGCCACTCGCTTGCAGCACAGGACGATACCGCAGCAAAAGAGAGATCACGCACGCTCTTCGGTGACACTGCAAGGGTCATCTTGCCGCGCTCAATAAGCTGCTCACCCTGCCGATCATAAAGAATAAAACCACTTAAATCATGATGCTGTAAAAATTGATCAAGATTACTAGCCGGTTCACCATGCGGTGAACTCAATATCCCGTAACGGGCGGTCATCGCCAACTGTTGCACCAGCAGAATAGAGCGATCTGCAAACGACTGCTCTAGCTGCGCGATATCACTCATGCCGCTACGCAACAGCAGCAACATTAACAGCAGCAGCGGCAACAGCAAAATTGCCAGCAACGTCGCTTTAATACCTAAGTAGTTAATCACTGCATTAATCATGATCTGCGACGTTAACTCAGGCCAGTGACAACAGTATTTCAGTCAGCTTGCGGTGATTAAAAAGCCGCCTGCTCTGCGGGCTGGTCATATCGCACAGCAGCAGCTGAATTCCTGCGGCGGTTAGGGCTGCACTGTCGATAGGGTGTGCGTAGTCACCGCCCTCGGTATCCAGCAAGAGAAAATCGAGTAGCCTGCCGCCACCTTGATAGTTCTGACGCAGGGTGGTAAGCAGAATATCCACCGCCCGATTGACTCCCATGCCTAACTGCTCCGGATCCCCTAGCAGATTGGGAATAAAGATCTTCGCACAGCTATTGGCAGCAATCGCATCAGCCACCCCGTCTGGCAGCAGATTGGCGATAAGGCTCGTATAAAAACTCCCCATGGGATAGACAATCAGATCGGCGGTAGCAATCAGTTCGGCGATCTCCGGGGCGAGTTGCACGCGACAGGGCGCTTCCCGCTGCAAACCTCGATTTAAAAAAAGCCGCTTAATCGGGCTCTCTAAGGGTGCCACCTCTTTACCGGTGAGACGGTGCTGCCCGAGCACCACCGCTCCATTTTCGAGTATCGCACCGAGATGAACATCGTCATTGACGATGGTGCGTACTGTGCCACGCAGATTCACCAGCTTTGAGAAGAGATAGACAATCGGATCAAGGTGTGACTGATGATTAAGATAGCCGCCTGCCAATATTAGATTGCCGATACTCGCCCCGCGCAGATCAAAATTATCAGGCATTCTGTTAAGAAAAAAGGCCAGCTGATTGGCAATTAACTGCCGCACCGGATTAGGCAGCGCAGCGCTTAACGGAGCGCTGCCACACTGAATCTGCTGCAGCTGCAACAACAACTCCGCAGGCGCCCCTTCCGAGGAGAGACGATGGCTAAAAAGTGCGACCACCTCAGGATTTCCCACCACGGAATCATCGGCAAGGGCCATCATCCGGCTGCGCAGATCGCCCACTGAAGGCATGGCAAACGCCTCACGCAACTTTGCCGAACTCCCCCCGGAGTCAAAAGGGGTGACCAGATGTATCGAGTGATGGCTATAGTGCTTTAACTCTCGGCTCACCCCGTTCAGCGCCGTGCCGCCACTAAAAAAGAGGATCTTCGGACCCAACTCCGGCAAGCGTAAATAGCGGTTGAGACGCACCCCATCAGGCAGTTGCGCCCGACGTGTCACCAAGGTTGAAGGCATTATCCAAGCTCCGTTAAATTCAATGCAGTAAAGTAATCAGCACTACCTGTTACAATACCATTAAATTAAGCGAACATGCCACATAAAATTAACAATCAAGCGTCAATCATTACTTGCGTCATTTAACCACTCTATCTTTTCCAGCACGCGCTCCGCCTGGCTATAGTCATAATTGTCAATTAACGTACCGGCCTGCTGTAACACCGACTGCAGCATCGCTGGCAAAGGGCTTTCATAAATTTGCGACAACTGCTGGCGCGCATCAAAGTCGCATTGATGACAGAGCTGCCTTAACTTCGCAATTCGCGCCTTCAGCTGCGGGTAATCAACCGCACCCTTCTGTCCGGCCTGTGCCAAACGCTCGCTGCAACCCGGCAGGCAATTGTCAAGATCGGCAAATATCGCTTTCATCTCATCCTTTATGCTCTCCATTAGGGACTGCAGGGAGGCACTTTGCGGGCTTAAATGACCCTCTTCATCACCAACAACGCCCTTAAGTCGCTCGGTCAAGATACGACTCATGCCAAAAAGACGGTTGGCGCTAATATTACCCGAAACACCCTTAAGGCTATGGGCAAGACGGTAGGCGGTGGCAATATCATCCTCCGCTAGGGATCGTTCGATGCGGCTGATAACCCCATCCTGACTCCGGCGAAAGGCCTGCAGGAGTTCAATAAAGAGGTGGGGATCGTTACTCAGCCGCATGAGTCCTTGGGCAATATCTATACCAAAAATAGTTTCAGGCAGCAGCGTGCTGTGCTCCCCTGCCGTAACGTTCTCACTAATGTCACCCGCTGCCGGGCTGGGCAGACGCTTGGCGACAACGGGTGTTAACCACCGCTGTAAGGTCTGATAAAACTGCGTCGGATTAATCGGCTTGGAGATATAGTCATCCATCCCCTGCTGTAAACAGCGCTCACGATCACCGCTCATGGCGTTGGCGGTCATCGCGATAATCGGAATTTGTGCGATACGACTATCGGCACGAATGCGCCGGGTCGCCTCAAAACCATTCATGACCGGCATCTCAATATCCATTAGCACGCAATCAAACGAGCGATGCGCCAACTGCTCCAGTGCCTGCTCGCCATTTTCCGCCCAGCTCACCTCAATACCGGCATTCTTTAATAGTGCCCGTGCCACCATCTGATTGACTTCGTTATCCTCCACCAAGAGGACACAGGCACTGCTAAAGTCGCTGCTAACCGGGCTCCCTGAAGCTGTACTCTCATGGGTACGCTGCGCAGCAGCATAGTCTGCCATCTCTACCGAGGTTGCCAAGCGAAAGGGTACCTGCAAAAAGAAGTGGGTTCCCACCCCCTGCTGACTCTCTAACCAAATCGCCCCCTGCATCTGCTCTACCAATTGCCGTGAAATGGCCAACCCTAGCCCCGTTCCCCCATATTTACGGGTGGTTCCCGACTCGCCCTGAAAAAATGGCCGAAAAAGCTGTCCGATAGAGGGCTCGTCGATGCCTATACCACTATCACTCACGGTAAAGAGATAACTTAGCTGCCCCTCGGCACCCGCTTGGTCACTCTTCTCTGCTGCGTACTCCAGGGTGATCCGCACCTCGCCACTATCGGTAAATTTAATTGAGTTATTAACCAGATTGATCAGTACCTGGCGCAACCGCTGTGCATCCCCAACCACCCCACTTTGCAACTGAGGATCGATATGACAACTAAACTGCAAACCCTTAAGACGCGCCTGCGCACCGTGAATTTCAGCAATCTTCTCCAGCAGATCGCGAAGATCAAAAGGTGCCATCAAAAGATCCAGCCGTCCCGCCTCAAGCTTTGAGAGGTCAAGAATATCGTTAATGATCTCCAAAAGATGTTGCGCAGACTCGCTCACCCGCTGCAAATAGGTGCGCTGCTCCTCATTTAATGAAGTCTCCAGACAGAGATGGGTGAGGCCAATCACCGAGTTCATCGGGGTGCGGATCTCATGGCTGATATTGGCGAGAAACTCCGATTTGGAGCGATTCGCCACCTCGGCGCGATCTTTGGCCAGCTTCAGTTCGTGGGTCATCTCAACCTCACGCGAGACATCGTCAATCATCCAGATTGCCCCGGGTTGCTGCTGCTCACTATTAATTAAACGCGCCGTTAGTTGCCCCCAAAAACGACTGCCATCCTGACGCTGCAGCGTACGCCTACTTTGAAATATCTCGCCCTCAGTAAAACGCAGGGACGCATCGGTGAGTGTCTGCAGATAGGACTCGCGGGAGGGGAAGAGCGACTCAAAACGAAATAATGGCTGGGTGGTGGTGACCATGTGGCTATCACCCTCAACCCCCTCCTCCTCACGCGCATCTACATAAGGGATGGTAAAGAGCTCCGCCATGCGTGGATTGAGGCTGTTAATATACCCCTCGCGCACGTAAGCGATACCAATTGGCAGGGTATCGAGCATAATCTTGCGTTCGCTGTTATGCACACGCAACAGATTTTCCGCCTTACGGCGATCCTCCGCCTCAAGGGCGAGGGAGATGGTCGAAGCAATCGCCGCAGCAAACTGTACCTCCTCCGCTAACCACTGCCGCGGTAGGCCCGAATGTTCCAGGGTTAACAGACCGGCAATCGCACCACGATAGATAATTGGCGCCTCTAGGGTTGAAACAATCCCCTGTTCGCGCAAACGGTGCAGTGCCAGGCGGTTGGTGCGGCTGTCGTTAATAATCTCACTAACCGCAAAGACCTCCCCCAGCGACATGGCGACAAAATACTCATTAAACGCATCCCGACCAAGCACTGGCAGCTGCGATAAGGGGGTATGGCTATCGCGGGCGCTATCGTACTCATCAAGATAGTTAAGGTGAAGTCGCTGGGTATCACAAAGTTTAATATTTACCCGCGCAACCTGCAGCGTCTGCGCCGAGAGTTCAGTGGCACGCCGCAACGCCTGCTGCAGATCAAGGTAGTTCACCTCACTCCACTCCAGCAGTGCCGCCTGCTGACGGCGATTCAACTCGATACGCAGCCGCTCCTGCTGCTGCTGCTGCTTACGCTCGGTAATGTCATGGGCAATTCCCTCACTGCCAACAATACGGTAATTACCATCCAATACTGCCCGCTCCGTCATCTCCAGAAAACGTGATGACCCATCCTTGTGCCGCACCTCCACCTCGTAATCATTGGCGCTTTTGGTCATCCTTTCACTTGGCGAAGCCCCCTTGACGGCGGTGACAACCAGCCGATCCCGGTAGGCATCAAGAAACTCCTGCTGACTATACCCAAGCATGGTAAGGACCGCTGGAGAGACAAAGGTAAAACGCTTCTGCAGATCACAACGATAGAGAAAATAGCGGTTACCCAGATTGCTCATCAACTGGTTAAGCTGCTGCTCACTCTTTTCGCGCTCACTATTCGCGTGCCAACGATTGAGACCACTGGAGACAAGATCGGCTATCTGCTCCAGCAGCTTAAGCTGCCGTTCATCCCAGAGTTCGGCGGGGGTCGCGCTACTCAGACAGATAAACCCCCAGGGCTGCTGCCCTAGGGCTAACGGGACAAGGCAACTGGTCAGGTTATCATTCACCAGTTTACACTCGGGTTGAAAACAGCGCTGACTACTCCCCAACCAGCTCTCCCCCTTTTGTAACTGCTGCTGCACTGACCACTGCAGATGACTGGTGGAAAAAATGCGACCGAGTAAGGGGGTTAGCGTCCCCTGACACACCTCTACATAAATTTTCAATTTTGCGGTGGCATCGCTGTCGGTAATAGAGGTGATAATCGTGATCCGCGACAGCTCAAGATGGGCAAAGACCTCTCGCAGAACCATACTCAGCAGATCGTAGCGGCTATTCTGGTCACCCACCATTTGGGATAGATGTCGCGAACAGGTAGAGAGCAGTTTATCGGCCCGATTTTGTTGCAACAGACGCTGCTCCACCTGACGGCTATGGCTAATATCAATAAACTGGGCAACGATAAGTGGCGGCTGCTCCTCCATTAACCCCTGTAGTTGCAGCTCAACCTCCAGCTTGGAGCCATCATGATGCAGCATCAGCAACTCAAGACGCTGTACCCCGTGACGATGCGGCAACCACATCAGCAGTTGCTGCAAACTCTCTACCTTGCCGGAGTCAGCAAACTGCGTAAGCGCCAACCCCACCACACTACTTTGCGAATAACCAAACAGCGTTAACCAGACACGATTAACCTCACTCACCACCCCCTCGGAGTCGAGTAACAGGGTCGCGTGGGGCGTCTGCTGAAAGATATGTTGATAACGCTGCTCCAGCGAGGCAATACGTTGCAACTGCGGTTGACTGATTCGCGCAAAAATAAAACGAATTTGCATCGCCACCAGCAACGCCAGAAACAGAGTCGCTACCGCAGCCAGCAGAAAGGGGGTACGCAACGCCGTTAAATTACGCGTTGCCACCAGACCAAGATTCAAACCATGCATCGGACTGTAGGCGGCAAGCAGGTTAACCCCATCCTCGCGCTCCAACGTCAGTGATCCGCGCCCACCCGCCACGGCCTGATGCATCACCTCGTGCAGCGGATCGCTTGTTTCAATGATAATGGTGATCGGGGTAATCACCCTCACTTCACCGCTCTCAACCGCCCCGAGATAGAGCGTCACCGGATTACGCTCATCATTAATAAGGTTGATCGCGCGGACGATGTTATGCAGCATCACATCTCGCGGATCGCTGCTGCTAACCGCGTCACCGCGGTTAATCGGTGGCGTAAAGAGCGTAAAACGCTCAATCAGATCACTTTGCGTCGTCACCCACTGCTGCAGATCGTCACTACTGCGACTTAACGTATTTAGATAGAGCAGAAAAATGACCAGCAGCGTAACAAAGGTGATCCCGGCAGTAATCAGCCATGCCAACAGGTGATAGTTAACTTGATAGCGTTGCTGCACCTTACCCCCTCTTGGATCCCTGAAGTTATTAACCATAACAAAAATAGCGCCATGGCTACGCTATTTCTGCGAATATCATCATGCTACTATGACGACAACTCACTAAGCAACTTTGAAAAAATGGACTACAGACGAGAAATTGATGGGCTTCGGGCTCTTGCTGTTATCCCGGTCATACTATACCACGCTGGATTTGATACGTTCAGTGGTGGATTCGTCGGAGTCGACCTATTTTTCGTCATTAGTGGATACCTAATTACTTCTATCATCCTTGCCGAGGTGAATCCATATAATATAAAAAAAAGAGTTGCTAGCACGCTGTAAATGAAAACTTGAGTTCTCGAAAACCTATTTTTTGTTCTGAATGGCTTTTCAATGTATTTCCAGGAAAGCCAGGCGATAGACAGGGATAATATCACCACAGCTATTTTTAT
>JADGBN010000110.1 GCA_015231435.1 Gammaproteobacteria bacterium | reverse complement strand
GGCTCACCAGCAGCAGGGTGCCGCTGTAGTCGAGCAGCGTCTCTTCGAGCAGATCCAGCGTCTCCATATCGAGATCGTTGGTGGGTTCGTCCATCACCAGCAGGTTAAACGGGTGGGCGAAGAGTTTTGCCAGCAGCAGGCGGTTACACTCGCCGCCGGAGAGTGAGCGCACCGGCGCACGGGCGCGGTCGGGGGTAAAGAGAAAGTCGCTGAGATAGCTCATCACATGGCGGCGGTTACCGTTGACCTCGATAAAATCACCGCCATCGGCAACCGTCTCAGCCACCGAAAGTGCGCCATTTAACTGATCACGGTTTTGGTCGAAATAGGCGATTTCAACACGGCTTCCCATGGTGACTTCGCCGTTGTCAGCAGCAATCTGCCCTAGTATCAGTTTAATCAGGGTGCTTTTCCCGGCACCGTTGGGGCCGAGAATACCGACCTTATCGCCGCGCAAAATGGTGGTGCTCAGGTCACGGACAATGACTCTGCCAGCATAACTTTTGCTCACCTTGTCGAGGGTGACTACCCGCTGTCCCGAGCTGTTTTTGTCATCTACCTGAAGTTTCACGTTACCAGAGAGTTCACGCCGTTGGCGGCGCTCTTCGCGCAGTTTTTTAAGCTGACGAACCCTTCCCTCATTACGGGTGCGACGTGCTTTTATGCCCTGACGAATCCAGATCTCCTCCTTGGCGAGTTTTTTATCCTCCAGCGCATTGGCACTCTCTTCTGCAGCAAGCAGCTCCTGTTTGCGGCGCAGAAAGTTCTGGTAGTCACCCGGCCAGGAGTGAAGGTGGCCACGGTCAAGTTCGAGAATGCGGGTGGCGAGGCTCTCGATAAAGCGGCGGTCATGGGAGATAAAGAGCAGCGTGCCACGCCAGCTGCGTAAAAACTCCTCGAGCCAGAGAATGGAGTCGATATCCAAGTGGTTGGTCGGTTCATCGAGCAGTAGCAGCGCAGGGTTACTGACCAGTGCCTGTCCGAGCAGCACGCGACGGCGATACCCCCCCGAAAGCTCGTTAAAGGGTTTGTCCGCCGGCAGGCCAAGGCGGGCGACAATGGTCTCGACGCGGTGATTAATCTGCCAGCCATCACCGTTATCCAGCTGCTGTTGCAGCGGTTCCATTTCGTGCATTAACGCATTAATCTCGCGGCTCTGATCACCTGTGGCGTTGCTTAAGCTGGCAAGTTGCTGGCCCAGCGCGTGGTAGCGCTGTAACACCGCGCCGAGGGTGCCGGTGCCGGCGGCGATCACTTCAAATACGGTGCCATCAATGGCTGCAGGCACCTCTTGGGTGAGGCGTGCCAGAGTGACCCCGGCGTGGCCGACCCGCGTGCCGTCATCGGCCTGTATCTCACCGGCAATCAGTTTAAGCAGGGTCGATTTGCCGCAGCCGTTACGTCCGAGCAGGGCGATACGCTCATTATCCTCAAGGGTTAACGCGACGGCATCAAGAAGTACGGTGGTGCCGTAGTGCAGGGAGATCTCTTTTAGTTCAAAAAGTGCCATAGCGATCTAGGAGGGTCTCTGGTGATAGCGCTGTTGCAGCGTTTTAAGGGTGGTGGAGCGACTCTGGAGTTCGTTTGAGGCAGCGAGCAGCGGCGCAAGGTTAGCGAGCAGCTCATTAATCGCGTGGTCAATCTGTTGTGGGTCGTTTTTGAACTCACTGCTGGCAAACTGTTGTGGGTACTCAATTGCCAGAGTCATATAGTTGAGCAGGGTCTGGTAGATCGGCGGGCCACTGGGATTATCGCTCTCCTGACGCCAGCTAATGGCGCTTTGCAGCGCCGCATGTATGGCGCTTGCCATCTCCTCCCGCTGCTGCAGGGTCTCATGCAGGGCGGCAATCTGGTTGAGATCGCGGGTTACCTGTGACAACCGTTGCGCCTCCTTAAGGGCAAAGCGGTTACTTTCGCCAGCAAGGCTCTGCAGCAGTTGCAGGTGAAGTTGGCGATGTTGTAACGCGGTGGCGTTGTCGTTCTCTGCTTTCGCCATATTGGCCATCAGACCATGGGCAATGAGCTGCTGTCGTTCGGGGTAGTAGGGGAGACGTTTACCGCTGGCGTTCGCCTGCTGCGGGGTTTGGCGATCAACTTTAGCTGCAGCGGCATCGCTCTGTTGCAAGAGTAGGCGTGCCTCGGTAAGGTTGCCTGATCTCATCTCACAATAGCCGTAGGCGAGCAGGATTCGCGCGAGGTTAGCGCCAGATAACTCGGCGCTACTCTCTTTCATTAGCTGCTGATAGCTCTTTGCAGCAGCGCCATAATCACCTGCCTGCATCTGATAGAAGGCACTCTTTTCCCGTATTGCAGCGAGGGGCATATCCGTGGTTTGCGCCAGTTGCAGGGCGCGCTGCGCCTCCTCTGCGGCTGTTTTACCGGCATTGCTGTAGAAGAGGCTGCGGGCATAGCTAAGGCGGCTGGCAACTTCGTTATTGGCGTGCGGGAAGGGGTAGGCCATGCGGTGGTTGAAATAGCCGGCGGCAAGTGCGTAGTTACCCACCTCAAAGTGCAGCCAGGCGAGATTCTCCCAAGCGGCGGCACTGATGCGGCTGTTATCACGCCCCAAATCGAGGGCCATCATGTAGTGGTGGTGCGCCTGCTCAAAGAGGGTTTTATCGTAGTTAAAGCCGTTGCGGCTGATGTTTAGTTGCTCATGGGAGAGATAGCCGAGCAGCAGATCATAGAGCGCTGCGCCGAGCCCCTCTGGTGCGGGTTCGGCGAGCAGCGGCTGTTTGATGATCTGTAGCGACGTGGTGCGCTCTGTTGCCGGGAGTTCAGCAGTAAGATGCAACTGTTGCAGGGCGTTTACATAGCTGCCACGATCGGTCAGGATTTTCTGCTGCTTAAGCAGATCTAGCGAGGTTTTAAGATTCTCCGCACGATTGAGTCCAGCGGTCAGCCCGAGGGTGACAAACTGATAGTAGGCTTCGAGATCGTTGGTCTGACGAATGGCGCTGTAGAAGGTGTTGTAGGTGCGCAGTAGATCCTTTTGCTGCATCATGCCGTAGGCTTTATCCATGGTGATAATGCTGTACTGCTCGGCGCTGTAGATAAAATCAAGTTCGTCAATATGCGTCGTGGTCAGCCAGTTGCGTGACAGCAGCTCCATGAGTTCAAAGCGGTTGGCATCACCCAGAATGGTAATCGCCCGAGTGTGCATGGCGCGACGCAGCAGCGGATCTTTGCTGTTATTTTTTAACAGCGTGGCAAAGCTGCGAAAGAGATCGTTGCTCGCCTGTCCCGCTGTTGCTTGGCTTAATTCTAGCGCCGCAAGCTCCCCTAAAAAGAGCTGGGTGAGGGGGTGTTCGGGGGTCTCTAGGGCTGCCTGTTCGATGAGTTGCTGATGTCGCTCTGCTGCACTCTCTGCGCTTTGGGCGAGTAACTTGAGATAGTTAAAGGCGTAGTAAAGACGACTCTCGGGGGATAACGTGCTGCTGTGAATCATGGCGCTGTAGTGGGGCAGTAGTCGCTTTGGTTGATCCTTGTATAGCTCACGGTAGCGCTCAAAACTCAGGTACTGCTCCAGCGGTAACAGGGTACTTATCTGCGGCAGCCGGTTCAGGCGTGCCAGTGCCGCCTCGGGTTGATTTAGGCTCGACTCCAGCGTCGCGAGAATGATCTGCTGCAGCTGCGGCCACTCTCGCATACCCTCCACTTCACTTTTCAGGGTGGCGGCGGCGCGTTCAAAGCGGTTGGTAATCACCCCGCTAGGTTCTGCGGCTTTCAGTGCCAGTAGGCGGGTATAGCTTTCGAGCTGACGATAGAAGGCGGCAAGGGGGCGACGGTTGCTGTCACGGTGGTTAAGATAGCGCTGCTGCAGCTGTTGGATATAGTAGTTGGCAGCGGTTAGCTCTTGGGTCTGCAGGTGCAGGCTTAATAGGCGCTCGAGCAGATCAATGGTGTTGGCGGCGTTAAAGAGATCACCAAAGCGAAAACGCATCGCATTAATGAGCAGCAGACGCTCTTGCGGACTGCGGGCGCTGCGGTGGGCATCCCAGAGGGTTTCGCGCTTCCAGTGAATGGGAACCGTGCCGCTTAAGGGTGCCTGATAGATATCGAGTGAGCCATCCAGCGCGCAGGTGAGCAGCAGCTTCTCGCCACTAATGGCGGGAAAAGAGCAGTTATCACTGACCGAAGTCAGTTGCTCCGGCAGCAGCGGTTTGTCACTGCTTAACAGTTGGGCGAAATCGATACGAAAGGCGACGCTGTGATCGTTGCCATCAATCAGCTGATCGTGGTTGGTGTCGCTTAAATGATAGTTAAAGTAGAGTTGTTGGTCATCACTGCTAAAGGCATAAAAGCCGGGAACGCCAGGCAGATCAAAGGGGGAGAGGGGGCGTTGGCTGTTATCGTGGCGATCGTAGAGAACGGTTTGGCGCTGGCCATTGTCGAGTTGTTGATTAAGGATAATGTAACGACCACTGTGCGAGGCGGTTGCCGCCGAGATCTGACCGCTTAACAGCGTCTGTTGGGCGCTGCTGTGCAGGTTCATCACCCGCAGTTGCCAGTTATTCTCTTGTGGGGGCTTGCTGAGAAAGCCCAGATGCTGGTTGTCGATCCAGAAGGGGGAGCGGTCACTTTCGTTGTTGCTGGTGAGGCAGTGCTTCTCCTCCTGCAGCAGATCCAACAGGCAGACATCTCCCCGACTATCAGAGTGGTAGGCGGTGTACGCCAGTTGTTTGCCGTTTGGACTGAGCGCCGGATCTTTGCTGTCCCCCTCAATCCCTGGCAGCGGTTGCGATTGCCGCTGGCTGATTTTGTGCAGATAGATGCGCGGGATCTGGTTTTGACTGCGGGTAAAGTAGAGGGTGTCATTATCGCTGCGCGCTGTGGGATCAAAGTTATCCCAGGGACCAACGGTAATGCGCTCCAGAGGGATTAGACGATTTTCACGCCATGAGGATTGGCTCTCTGGTTCTGGGGTGGTTGCGGCATGGGTAAGGCTGATAAACAGCAGCGGCAGTGTCGGAAGAAGTGAGAGATTGCGGTACTTCATCGTTAAGATCCTGATTTGCTGTTGGTCATTTCACCGTTTTGGACATTCAGGGCGCGATCGCGGCGCCGGCTATTGTTCTCCTTCTCTAGCGCCACTGGCCCGGGGGTGACCGCGAGGTCACGAAAACGCTGTTCAAGTTGTGGCCAGTCGCCGGATGCCTCCTCCTCCATCACCGTATGGTGGTCGATAAGATAGACATCGGGCAGCGTACTACAGCCACCCAACAGGGCAAAGGTAATCGTTAGCAGAAGTGGTTTGGCAGGGAGTTTCGGCATCATCTTGAAAAACCTCGTTGTTAGGGTGATTTAGGTGAAAGGTGGCTGCTCGGTTGCAGGGGGAGTCTCTCCAGTCTCTGTAGATAACCGGAGGTGAACTGCTGTAGCAGCGGTGTGAGTGGCAGGGCGTGAATTGAAATTTTTGGCAGTGAGGCGAGATCAACTTCCATCGCCATGAGCCCGCGCTGCATCTCAATGCGGATAGTGCGCGGATAGGTAATGCCCAGCGCCGAACGTACCTGGGCGAGCTGTTCATCGTCATAGTTTGGGTCGATGATCTCTAATAGTTGCAGTAGCTGTTGTGAGCTCATGTCACTGATATCAATTCGCCCCTCCAAGAGCATACGGCTCAGATCGAATTCAATGGCAACACGGGCATTCAGGCGGTTTTCACCATCACTGTTGGCAATTTTTGAGGTAGCTGTGAGAAGACGACCGAGATCAATTTGGCTAATTCGCCCCAGTAGTCCGATCTTCCAGCCCTCAGGATGGGCGTCAAAATAGAACTGTCCCGCAAGGTTGCCACCCAAAAGCTCAAGGGTAAACTGCTGCAGGTGGAGAAGGTTCTGTTCAAGATTAAGGCTGCTGTTAAGCGGGCCAAAGGTCTGTTCCCCTAGTTGTAGCGAGGTGATCTGCAGCTGCCGCTGCTTCTCCAAATAGGGTTGCATACGGGTGAAATCGACACGCTGGAAAGGATCACTATTGAGGGTGTAGAGAAAATTAACCTCACCTGACTCATTAAAGATCAGCTCCTCCTGTAGCGCGATATTGCCATTCGCCTGCTGCAGTTGCCAGCCGCTGCCGCCGAGCGTGACATCGCTTAGTTTTAGCAAACCCTCAACGGAGAGACGTTCACCCCGGGTTAGGGTCAACAGCAGTGGCAGGCTGAGTTGACCACTCCCCGAGAGGGGCGGTTCGCTCATGAGTGGGGTGCGCAGTGTGCTGTCAATTTGCGCCTCAATCTCACCCTTTTCGAGCGCGAAGTTTACCGCGCCACTCGCCTTAACCGCGAGAAGTCCGTTACCGCTGTGAAGATCGAACCTCTTCAGCGTCACCTCTTGGTAAGGGGAAGGGCTACGAAGATGCAGTTGCAGTTGTAACGGGGTGAGCAGGGGGCCTAAAGTGAGTGGCATACCCCCGTCAGTTGCGGGGGGTAGGGTGATCTCAGCTTGATTTAGGTTGACGCTGCCATAAAGCTGTTCAGGTTGGCTTAAAGGGGTGAGTTCGCTCTCCAGTTTGGCATCAATATGGCGAGCTTCTGTGGAACGGCGAGCAGCTACGCGGTCAACTGCAGCTGCAAATCACCCCGGACAGTGAGCAGAGTCTGCAACTGCGACAGCCTGAACTCACCCTCACTGGCCGCACAACGCTTAACAGCAAGCTACGCTGGCAATTTGACTATCCGGCTAACGGACGCTGGCAGTTTGCCCTGAGCGACAGTGACCAAGTAGTGCAACTGGAGGCCCTACAACTTAAAACAGCGGGGGAGTCTGGTGAGCAGCAACTTGATCTGAAAGATCTACAGATCACCCTAAATAGTGAAATCGCCTCCACTGCTCACGCCAACAACCGCAGCGGCCTGTTAAGCCTCTTCCCCCTTCATCTCAAAAGCGATCTTAGCAGTACACTAACCGCCAATGCCGCACTCAACAGCCCCGATCAACAGCTTCATGGGGATCTGGCGCATCAGCTAAAGCTGCACTATCAGCAACAGCTCGCCTCCCCAGAGGCCCTATTTAACCACCTGAGCATCTCCAGTGAACAACAGCTCACCCTCGCCAAACTTCTACTGCAACAACAAACCGAGGAGACGCAACAACAAGCCGAAATAAGCGGTGTCACTCTAACCCTGAATAACCGTCTGCAACGTGAAGCGGCAACCTCACCCCTGCAGTTAGCTAACGAACTACAGTTTCACGCTACTGCGGTACAGCTAAACAGCCACAGCACCCATAGCGATAACCACCGCTTTAGTCTGGCGTTGCAACCTAAACTCTCCCTCGCCCTTCATAGTGAAATCGCTGCGGCTGAACTTCTGCTTGCACCAGATCCCGACAAGCGCCTTGCCGCAACGCTGCTAACGACTGGCAGCGGCAACCTCTCGCTCCAGAGCGAGATAGACCATTTTTCAGCGGCTGTCGGTGTGGCCACAGCCATGCAGCACTTTTCCTTTACAAAACAGCAACTCTCCATAGCGGCAGAGTACCGTCAGCAACAGCTTACCTTCAGCCAAACCGCTGACTGGCAGGATATCGGCAGCGATCAACTCGCTGCCCCTCTCGACTTTAAGTTCACATGGCAGGGGCAAGCAGCACTGCAAACAGCCCCACCGCAACTTCAGAGCCGCTTTAGCAGCCACGGCACCTTTACCCTAGGCACCCTTGCCCTCAAGGAGGCGTACAGCGGTTTAACCCTTAAGAGTGACGGCAAATTTACGCTAAATGGCGACTATCACCAGAACAACCCCGCGCACCCCCTAACTCTGCAGTTTAGTAAAGAGATGGTGATTGAAAACCTCGCCCTTCCCACTGCCAAGATTCACGCCAAGAGAATCACCTTAGAACATCAGGGAGCGTTTAGCGCCGACCACTACCAGCTCAACTCACACTTTGAGATCAAGCCATTACAACTGCCCGAGCTTACACGTCCGGTCGAGTTAACCCTTCATCTGCAGAGCAGTGGTGATATCGACTTTAAGCAGAATCAGCTGGAACTGACCTCTCTACTTGAACAGCAGCCACTGCTCGCACTGCAACTGAGAAGCGACAATCGCCCCGGTGCGCTGCAACTGCAACCGCAAATAGAGCTGCAACTACCCCGTACCCTCGCCAACCTTCACCCTGACGCAGCGCTGCTTGATAAAACCGGAGAGATCACCCTAAAAAGCAGCAGCGATCTCACCCTGCATCACGGTGCCACGGCAATAGAGAGCGCCGATTTCACCACCTTCAACCACTGGCCGAAAACATTACACCAGCAATCACAGCTGCAACTGGCACAGCTTTCGCCACAACCCATACTACAACTGCAACTAAGTGCCAGTGATCAACCTCAACAGTTTAAGCTGGATGGAACAATTAGCGTTGCCGCCTCACCCGACTTCAGCCGCCACTTTAGCCAACTTGAACCGCTTAAACTCATCGGTGCCAATGATGCTGAAATTGACCTTAACAGCGAACTCCAACACCCCGCAAGCGATCTAACCACACTGCTGCAACAGATCCGCAGCACAACCCCCTTCGCACTACCTGAAAAGGTTACCGCAAAGGTGAAGTTAACCACGCGAATATCACAACA
>JADGBN010000010.1 GCA_015231435.1 Gammaproteobacteria bacterium | reverse complement strand
GGGCTTTACTGGGGTCATAGGGTGGCCTGTTGTGAGATCACCCTGACCTGACAATAGGTGCCGAAACGCACGACTACGGATATGTCACCCGATATATTCGGTGAGCTCTGGCGATTCGTGTGACTGTTTCCGGGTGCAATGGCCCGGGTTCATTTTTTTCATCTTCCTCTCTGATTGAGCCCGCTACCGCATAAAGGTGGCGGGTTTTTTTTTGGGTGGCGTCTGCTTTTTGCAAGGCGCGGTTGCCTGAACTTCATATAGTGAAACATAAAAAAAGCCGCTAGGCGAACCGAGCGGCTTTTAAACTTAGGTAACTGCAAAAAACATACTAAGGATTCAGAGAGGTAATCATCATCCTGCGGCCAATTATCGGCCTCTTTTTAAGCGTTGTCTACTTTTTATTTTATCGCAAAAAACAGCGTTGTTTAGGGTTCGCCATCATCATCATCAATGGTGCGCACGCCAAAGAGTTTGCGGCGGATCTCCGGCCAAGAGAGACCAATATAGATAATGAGCGCCGTGGCCAGCTCCCCGAGGTTAACCAGCATATCGGTATCCTCGGGGCTAATCGCGTCGCGCTGAATCAGTCCGCCGATTATCAGAACGCTAATAATAATAAGTGCGGCGACACCAATTTTTTGCAGATTTTTATAGACACCGACCAGCACCAGCAGCCAGCCACCGATGAAAATGAGCAGATAGGCCCAGTGCAGCATATCGCCAAGGTCAATCTGTTTCAGCAGATGAATAGCATGAAAGTTGCTAAAGCTGTTGTAGGTGACAAAAACCATTACCAGACTGAGCAGCAGCTTAAGCAGCGAGGAGACGGCATCGCTGTTACCAACCACTTTAATCGTTTTTACGGAGCTGCTCTTCTCTTTTTCAGACATAAATCTCTCCTTCTCCTTAGATAAAGGCTCTAAAGTCCTTTGTTGGCGAGGTTTCTATAGGCACGGGTTTTCATCTGCTTAACATCAATTTCGGCATCTGACTTTAGCTCAAGGGGATTACTCTCTTGAACCATCTCCTGCCGCCGTCTGTCACCACGACGTACTTCGTTGCCGGCAAAAGCGGCTGCGCGTGCGCGGTTTTCATTATTGTAGCAGCGAAAGTGGTAGGGGCGTGGCTCCTGGATGCTATTTGTCAAACTACCTTTTTTCAATAACGCAATACACTTTTTAGCTTTTTTCATGGAGGGGAGTTTTATTAGCGCGTAACGGGCATAGTCGCCATTTTTATACGCTTTTTCGACGATCTCTACCTCTGTAATCTCGGCATAGTGATTAAGGCAGCGTAAAACCGTCTCTGCTCCCGTCGTCATTTTCAGCTCTCCGAGATAGAGTGTTACAGCTTCATCAGCCTCTTTGTGTCCAAACCACCACATCGCCTTACCTCGCTATCGGGGGTAACTGTTCAGACGCCCTGCTTTTTTACCCTCACCCCAACCCTCTCCCGAGGGGAGAGGGGGCAAAAGTGGTGGGGGACTGAACGGTTACTGTCGGGGAACCACTACACTGTGTTAATCTTCGACTAAAAACAGCAGGGTGTCAAACGCTACTACCTATTTTCCGAGGCCAGTGGGGATTAATTGAGATTAGTTGAAATCAGCTGTCGCCACGCCTCATAAACGGTGATAGCGACGGCGTTGGCAAGATTTAGGCTGCGGCTGCCGGCGACCATTGGCAGGGTCAGCAGGTGTGAGGGGGGCAGGCTCTGTAACAGCGGTAGCGGCAGCCCCCGGGTTTCCGGGCCAAAGAGTAGCGCGTCATTTTCGTTAAACGTCACGTCACTGTAGAGGCGCTCGCCGCGGGTGGTCAAGGCGAAGAGGCGCGGCGGCGCTATTTTGGCAAGATAGTCGGCAAGATTAGGGTGGCACTGCACCGAGGCAAATTCGTGGTAGTCGAGTCCGGCACGGCGCATTTTTTTATCGTCAAAGGCAAAACCCAAGGGTTCAATCAGATGCAGTCGAGCACCGCTATTGGCACAGAGGCGGATAATGTTACCGGTGTTGGGTGGGATCTCCGGTTCGTAGAGCACCACATCCAGCATCAGTGGAGGAGCGCTTTTTGTCGCTGCGGCGGATGTGTGGGTGATGTCGGACATACGAAGATAGTAACCTGAAGTAGAAAAGTGGCTCTCAATTGTCGTGCAGATAGTGTAGCATTTAGCCCTGTTCTGACTGTGATGGCAAGGATCAATATGAATCAGCAACCTCAGCCGAGTGCCGTTGCCGCACTTGCGGTAGATCTCTGTGGTATTTCGTTAAGCTCACCTCTGGTGCTGCTCTCAGGCTGTGTCGGTTTTGCCGAGGAGTACACCCGAATTAAGGGGTTTTCTAACCGTGATGTCGGCGCTATCTGCTTGAAGGGGACGACGCTGGAGCCGCGTTTGGGGAATCCGCCGCACCGTGTTTATGAAACTCCGCAGGGGATGCTAAATGCCATTGGCCTGCAGAATCCCGGCGCACGCTATGTGGTGGACAAAATCTTGCCGCAGCTTGATTTTAGTGAGACGCGCTTTATTGCCAACCTCTCGGGTTCGACCCTCGAGGAGTATGTTGAGGTGGCGCGTATTTTTGATAACTCTCCGATTGATGCGCTGGAGATTAATATCTCCTGTCCGAATGTGAAGGAGGGCGGCGCGGCTTTTGGCAATGATCCAGAGATGTCGGCACGGGTCGTGGCAGCGGTGCGGGCGGTCACCCGCAAGCCGCTCATTACTAAACTCTCCCCCAATCAGACCGATATTGCTGCGAATGCGCGCCGCTGCATTGAGGCGGGAAGTGATGCGTTTGCAGTGATTAATACTCTGATGGGGATGGCAATTGACATTGAAAAGCGTACTCCGGTGCTCGGTAATAATCAGGGGGGGCTGTCGGGACCAGCGATTAAGCCGGTGGCGCTGCTAAAAACGCATCAGGTCTAGCAGGTCTGCCGTCCGCATCTTATTCCGATTATTGGGCAGGGCGGGGTAACCTCTGCCAGTGATGCCATCGAGTTTCTCATTGCCGGGGCGACGGCGGTGGGGGTCGGTACGGCGCTATTTTATGATCCGCTTATCTGTCCGAAGATTAATCAGGGAATTGCCGACTATCTGCAGCGGCATCAGCTGCAATCCATTAGTGAACTGACCGGTAGCCTGACACTGAACTCTCCTACCGCTTCTTGTTGCCCGCCTGTTGCCAAGTAGCCGATTATGAAGCCTGGTCAAAAAATTCGTCTTGGCGATCTGCTCGTCGAAAATAGACATATTACCGAAAAGCAGTTAATGGCGGCGCTGGCTTCACAGAAGAAGTCAGGGAAGAAGCTTGGTCGCACGATGATCGATCTCGATTACATTACCGAGGATGAGCTTCTCGCCTTTCTTGCCAGTCAGCTAAAAATTGCGGTCATTGATCTAAAGCACTTTCAGTTTAACGATGAGATTGTGCGTAAGCTGCCGGAGACCATGGCGCGGCGCTATCGGGCGCTGGCGCTCTCCGAGAATGCCGGCGAACTGACGGTGGGCATGGCGGATCCGACCGATATTTTTGCCTACGACGAGATTAGTAAAACCGTCAGAATGGCCCTGCAGGTGGCGATTGTCCGGGAGAACGATCTGCTTGAGGTGCTGGATCGGGGCTATCGTAAAACAGAGCAGATTAGTTCGCTGGCAGTTGAGCTGAATCAGGAGCTTTCCGCTAGTGATATTGACCTCACCGAGATGCTTAACAGCAGTGAAAATGTTGAGGCACCGGTGGTTAAGCTGTTGCAGAGTATTTTTGATGATGCGGTTCAGGTGGGAGCCTCGGATATTCATATCGAACCGGATGAGCATGTGCTGCGCATTCGCCAGCGCATTGATGGCATGTTGCAGGAGCAGGTGATGAAGGAGAAGCGCATCGGCACGGCGCTGGTGTCACGGCTTAAATTGATGTCGGGGCTTAATATCTCGGAAAAGCGGCTGCCCCAGGATGGGCGCTTTAATGTGCGGGTGAAAGATCGCAGTATCGATGTGCGGGTCTCGACCATGCCGCTGCAGTATGGCGAGTCGGTGGTGATGCGTCTGCTTGACCAGAGTGGTGGCAACCTCAATCTTGAGCGTGTCGGCATGCCGGCAAAAATTCTTGAGCGTTTTCGCCATTTTATTCATAAGCCGCACGGCATGGTGCTGGTCACTGGCCCTACCGGTAGCGGTAAAACAACCACCCTCTACGGGGCGCTGAATGAACTAAATATCGCCAGCCGTAAAATTATTACGGTGGAAGATCCGGTTGAGTACCGTCTGTCACGTATTAATCAGGTGCAGGTACACGCGCAAATTGGTCTCACCTTTGCCAGCGTATTACGCACCGCGCTGCGTCAAGATCCGGATGTAGTGCTAATTGGTGAGATGCGCGATCAGGAGACGGCAGAGATTGGCCTGCGGGCGGCGATTACCGGTCACCTGGTGCTCTCAACGCTGCATACGAATGATTCGATTAGCACCGCCGTGCGCCTCATTGATATGGGTATTCCAGGTTATATGGTCGCCACCTCACTGGAGGCGATTATTGCGCAGCGGCTGGTGCGGCGCATCTGCACCGATTGTCACGTTGATGTCGAGCTGGCGCTCAATGAGCGGATCTGGCTGCGCGGTATTTACGGCCCCGAGGCGGAGAAGCACCGTTTTAAGCGCGGGCGTGGCTGTCATAGCTGTAACAACACCGGCTATAAAGGGCGGATTGGGGTTTTTGAACTGCTTGAACTTGATCTGGCAATGGGGGATGCCCTGCGCCTTGATGATACCGCCGCCTTTGCCCATGCGGCGCGCAGAAGTAAAAACTTTGTCTCATTGGGGAAAAATGCGGTTGCCTATGCGATGCAGGGGTTGACCACCATTGAGGAGGCGATTCGCATCTCCGGTGAGGAGGTTGATCCCGATATGGTGGTTGAGCTACCTCCCGAGAGCAGCGAGGAGCAGCTCGATTTTACCCTTGATGAGGTAGAGATCCCATGAGCCGTTTCAGTTATCGCGCCCGCAACCGTAGCGGCGAGGCGATAAATGGTGAGATGGAGGCTAAATCGATCGACGCCGTGGCGAGTCAGCTGTTGCAAAGTGGCAGTACGCCGATTGAGATTAAACCTGCGGAAGCCGCAGCGACGGTTAATCCGCTGACCGCTTTTCTCGACAGGCTGCGACAATCGCCGCCAACACTCGATGATCTGATTCTTTTTTGTCGCCAGATGTACACCCTGAGCAAAGCTGGCGTGCCGCTCATTCGTGGTTTGGTGGGTTTGGCGGAGACAACGCAAAATGAGTATCTGGTTAAGGTGCTGCGCACCATTCGCCGTGATCTGGAGGCGGGCCGCGATCTTGCCAGCTGTATGGCGCAACACCGCAATATATTTACCAATTTAATGATTAGTATGGTGCAGGTGGGGGAGCATACCGGTAAGCTCGATGAGTCGTTTTTGCAACTGGCGGAGTATCTTGAACAGGAGCGCCAGATAAAAGAGCAGATCACCTCGGCGTTGCGTTACCCCAGTTTTGTCATTATCGCCATTGCGATCGCCATCGGCATTACCAATATTTTCGTTATTCCCGCCTTTGCTGGGGTCTTTAACTCGATGAAGATGAATCTGCCCTGGCAAACTCAGGCGCTGATTGCCTCCTCCGACTTTTTTGTCGCCTATTGGCACTATATTGTCGTGGTTATCGTCGTCGCCTTTTTTTGGGTGCGCTACTACATTAATACCGAGGAGGGGCGTTACCGTTGGGATGGCAAAAAGCTCACCCTGCCACTGGTGGGGAGCATTATTCTGCGCGCGACACTGTCGCGTTTTGCCCGCTCCTTTGCGATGGCGAGCCGCGCCGGGGTGCCGCTAATTCATACCCTTGCGGTGGTTTCGCAAGCAGTTGACAACAGTTATGTTCAGGCGAAGGTCACCTCGATGCGCAACGGCATTGAGCGTGGCGATAGTGTCACCCGTACCGCCACCGCCACCGGACTCTTTACGCCACTGGTGATTCAGATGCTCTCGGTGGGCGAGGAGACCGGTGCCGTGGATGATATGCTCGATGAGGTTGCCAACTTTTATGAGCGTGAAGTCAATTATGAGGTTAAAAATCTCACTTCGGCGATAGAGCCGATTCTCATTGTTTCGGTCGGTGCGTTAGTGCTCATTCTTGCCCTAGGTATCTTTTTGCCGATGTGGGAGATGACCTCAATGGCGTCGCAATAATGGCACAGGAGAACAGCAAACCGGTAAAACGCAGCCATGAGTTTATTCTCTTGGCGCTGCTCTTTACCCTGTTTGTCTATATCGCGCTTGATCGGATATGGGATCTGCGCATCGAGGCGGAGCGCAGTCATGTTAGCTGGAGCTTCGGCTCAATGCAGAGTGCGCTGGCAACAACGGTGATGGCGCGTATCGCCAGTGGTCGTATTGAGACGCTGAATCAACTCGGCGGCAGTAATCCCTTTAGCTTAATGACCAACCTGCCACCGACCTATTTGGGTGAGTTAAGCTCTCCTTCCCTTGCGGATCTTCCGCCACGCAGCTGGTATTTTGATCGTGACCGTGGCGAGCTTATCTACCGTATTGGCGAAGAGGAGGCGTTCCCTGCACTGTTTAACAGTGAACCGCTGCTGCGCTTCTATATCTATTTTGCCTATCAGGATATTGATGGGGATGGTCTTTATGATCCGCTTTTAGATCAGTTTACGACGATTGAGCTGCGCGGTAACTATCGTTAAGAGTGTGCAGGGGTTGCTGGTAAAAAAATTTTGTAAAATGGAGTCTATCTGGTAGATAATCGTTGTTTGAAAATAACCCTATTAATTATAAGGAGAGAGCGGTGCATAACAAGGTAGCATTACAAGGTGGTTTTACATTAATTGAGCTAATTATGGTCATCGTCATTCTCGGTATTCTTGCCGCGACGGCGTTGCCCAAGTTTGTTGATTTAAGTAGCGATGCCGATGCGGCTGCGGTGAAGGGGATTGCCGGTGCCCTGGGTTCAGCGGCATCGATTAACTTCTCTGGTTGCGCGGTGAAGGGGCATACGGTAACGACAGGGGTTTGTGCGGCGGTCGATAATTGCGATGATGTCGCCGGTTTGGTAACGGGAATGGATAACTATACGATTACCGCAGCGGCAATCACTGGTTCGAATGGACAGGATGCGACTTGCACTGTGAAAAAATCAACGGATGCTACCATTACTGCCACCTTTACCGCGATTAAAGCGGGCACTTAGTATCTAATCTACGATACCGCTTACCCAACAGGCACAACAACAGCTGGCGCTGTATCTGCGCCCAGGTGGGGTTGTGGTTGATGCTACCCTTGGCAATGGTCACGATGCGTATTTTCTCGCATCGGCCATTGCCCCTCACGGCCACCTCTACGGCTTTGATATTAGTCCGCAGGCGATTGCCAGCAGTCGCCAGCGCCTGCTGCCCTTTGCCGATCGGGTGACGTTGGTGCAGCAATGTCATAGCGAACTTTTGCGTGTTGTGGCACCGCACCATCTGCGGCAGGTTGCTGCAGTGGTCTTTAATTTGGGTTATCTTCCTGGCGGTGATAAAGCGCTCATTACCCGAGTCGCTACCACCCTTCGCGCCTTAAACCAAAGTTTGCAGCTGCTGGCAGCCAACGGGGTTATCTCCATTATCGCCTATCCGGGACACCCGGGCGGGGATGAGGAGTGTGACGCAGTTCATGCTTGGTGTCGGCAGTTACCGCGCCCCTATAATTTTCTGCACCAGCAACCGCTCACCCGTGACCGCCCGTCGCCGCAGTGGTTTTTTATTAGCAGGCGTTAAAGCGGCTTGCCCAGCAGCCGTACTAATTCAGCCAGCCGTTCTGCGGTGGCGTGAATCTCGGCGGCATCCTCCCCCTCGACCATCACCCGCAGCAGCGGTTCGGTTCCAGAGGGGCGCAGCAGTATCCGGCCGCGCTGCTGCAGTCGCCCCTCTTCATGAGTGACCGCCTGTTGTAACTCGGGGTGTTGGCTCATCTGCCGAGCGCCAGAAATCGCGACATTAATCATTACCTGCGGCAGCTTCTCCATGCCGCTGCGAAGTGTTTGCAGGGAGTTGCCACTGCTAATCATCGCTGCAAGAACCTGCAGGGCGGCAATAATGCCATCGCCGGTGGTGATATGGTTAAGTGCAATAATATGGCCAGAGGACTCTCCGCCCAGCAGCCAGTTACGTTCAAGCATCGCGGCGATGACATAGCGATCACCCACATTGGCACGATAGAGGGCAATCCCCTGACGCGCCAGCGCCTGCTCCAGTCCAAGATTACTCATTAGGGTGCCGACGACGCCTGCAATGCGGCTCTGTGAATGCTGATAGTTGGCGATAATATAGAGAATTTCATCGCCATCTACCAAATTGCCCTGGTGATCGACCATAATCAGACGGTCACCATCGCCATCCAGGGCGATGCCGAGGTCGGCCTGTTCCTTCAGTACCCGCTGTTGCAACGCCTCGGGATGGGTTGAACCGCAGTTGACGTTAATGTTTAGCCCGTTGGGTTGATTGCCGATGGCAATGACTTCGGCACCCAGTTCGCTAAAGACATCAATCGCAACCTGATAGGTGGCACCATTGGCGCAGTCAACGACAATTTTAACGCCCTTCAGATCCATTCCTCTGGGGAAGGTACTTTTACAAAACTCAACATAACGTCCAGCAGCATCCTTTACCCGCGTTGCCTTACCAAGGTGACGTGAGGGCACCATGGTCATCGGCAGCTCAAGCGTTGCCTCAATCTCTAGTTCAACGGCATCGGGGAGTTTCAAACCGTCGGCGGAGAAGAACTTAATACCGTTATCTTCATAGGGGTTGTGGGAGGCACTAATGACAATGCCGGCATCAGCGCGCAGGGTACGGGTGAGGTAGGCAATCGCCGGAGTTGGCATCGGCCCCAGCAGCAGGGTATCTTTTCCCGCCGCAGAGAGTCCCGCCTCAAGGGCTGATTCAAACATATAGCCGGAGATGCGGGTATCTTTACCGATTAGCACCTTACCGCCTCGGCCACTGGAGAGTACCTTACCGGCGGCCCAGCCTAGCTTGAGAACGAAGTCAGGAAGAATTGGAAACTCGCCCACCTGACCGCGAATGCCGTCAGTACCAAAATATTTTCGCTCCATGGGAATAACTCTTTGTTGTTAGGTGGATGATGGGTAACCGTTCAGAACCCCACCACTTTTGCCCCCTCTCCCCTCGGGAGAGGGTTGGGGTGAGGGTAAAAAAGCAGGGCGTCTGAATGGTTACGATGATGGGGTGGTTGCGATGACCGTGTCGCAGCGGTTCTCTTGCAGGGCGCGCAGCATTTTTAGACAATCAACCGTAGCGGCCACATCATGGCTGCGAATGAGCTTTGCGCCCTGCAGTAGCGCCCAGGTGGTTAGGGTGATGGCGCCGTAGAGACGTTCGTTGACGGGGCGGTCAAGAACCGCGCCAAGCATCGATTTACGCGAAATGCCGATGAGTAGCGGCTGACCTAACTCATTTAAGGTAGCCAGCTGCTGCATTAGGGTGAGGTTGTGTTTAACGCTTTTGCCAAAGCCAAAGCCGGGGTCAAGGAGTATTTGTTGCCGCAAAAGGCCTGCATCTAGGGCGGCTTGCAGACGCGCAGCGAGAAACTGCTGCACTTCGCTAACGACATTGTCATAGTGAGGGCCCTGCTGCATGGTGTGCGGCGTCCCTTGTTTGTGCATCAGACAGACGGGTAGTTGCAGTTGCGCCGCAGTCGTCAGGGCACCCTCAGCCTGCAGGGCATTAATATCATTGATAAATCCTGCGCCAGCCTGGGCAGCGGCACGCATCACGGCAGGTTTGCTGCTATCAATGGAGATCGGCAGATCACAACTGGCGTGTATTGCCTCAATGACCGGTAGGGTGCGATCAAGCTCCTCCTGAAGTGATACTGCGGCAGCGCCTGGACGGGTCGATTCGCCACCAATATCAATCATTGCGGCGCCCGCTTCTGCCATTGCCGCAGCATGGCGACGCGCACTCTCCAGTTGCTGATATTGACCGCCATCGGAGAAGGAGTCCGGAGTGACGTTAATAATCCCCATCACCTGTGGCGTCGTCAGATTAAGCTGACGTCCGCCACAGTTCAATATCAGGGGATGTTGACTCATGGTTCTGCACCAACCAAAGAAAACGGCTAGTGCTGGTTGGCAGTACCACCGACAGATGCATTGGGCTCTTCACCGCTACTTTTATCGCTACGATGGCGATGCGGCGTGCCGGAGGTCGGGTCGGACTCATCCCAATCCTCAGGAGGGGTTGGCGGATGCCCGGCCATAATTTCGTTAATTTGTTTAATATCAAGGGTTTCGTATTTAATTAGTGCCCTTGCCATAATCTCCAGCTTATCTTTATTATCAAGAAGAATGGTTTTGGCACGGTTAAAGTTGTTTTCAATCATGCTGCGGATCTCGCCATCAATAATATGGGCGGTCTCATCGGAGACATTTTTGTGCTGGGTCACACTGCGCCCGAGGAACACTTCGCCATCATCCTCTTCGTAGGTTAGCGGGCCGAGTTTTTGTGAGAGTCCCCACTTGGTGACCATTTTGCGCGCCAGATCCGTCGCCCGCTGAATGTCATTAGAGGCGCCGGTGGTCACCTGATCGCTGCCAAAGATTAACTCTTCTGCAATACGTCCACCAAAGAGGGTTGAGATTTGACTCTCGAGGCGCTGTTTACTGTAGCTGTAACGATCCTCCTCTGGCAGAAAAAGGGTGAGTCCGAGGGCACGGCCACGCGGAATAATCGTCACTTTATGAACCGGATCATGGGCTGGAACCAGATGGCCGACAATGGTATGGCCAGCCTCATGATAGGCAGTCAGCTCCTTCTCGGCATCGGACATCACCATCGAGCGGCGCTCGGCGCCCATCATGATTTTGTCTTTAGCGTACTCAAAGTGCTCCATGACCACCACTTTGTCATCACAGCGGGCAGCAAAGAGCGCCGCTTCATTGACCAGATTGGCTAAATCAGCACCGGAAAAACCGGGGGTACCACGAGCGATCACCGTTGGATTGACATCTTTGCCCAAGGGGACTTTACGCATATGAACCTTGAGGATCTGCTCACGACCACGCAGATCGGGCAGGGGTACCACCACCTGACGGTCAAAACGACCAGGACGCAACAGCGCCGGGTCGAGCACATCGGGACGGTTGGTAGCGGCAATGACAATCACCCCTTCGTTCCCTTCAAAGCCGTCCATTTGGACCAGTAGCTGGTTCAGGGTCTGCTCACGCTCATCGTGACCACCGCCAAGACCAGCACCGCGATGGCGACCGACGGCATCAATCTCGTCGATAAAGATAATACAGGGGGCGTGTTTCTTCGCCTGTTCAAACATATCGCGTACCCGCGAGGCGCCGACACCGACAAACATCTCAACAAAGTCAGAGCCCGAGATGGTGAAGAAAGGGACCTTGGCTTCTCCGGCAATCGCCTTGGCAAGCAGGGTTTTACCGGTTCCCGGGGAGCCGACCATGAGCACGCCACGGGGAATATTACCGCCGAGCTTCTGGAATTTGCCCGGGTCACTGAGAAACTGCACCAGCTCACCCACCTCCTCTTTGGCCTCTTCGACACCGGCGACATCCTTAAAGGTGATCTTGACCTGATCTTCACCGAGCATTCTTGCCCGCGATTTACCAAAGGACATCGCACCGCGGCCACCCGCACCACCGCCCTGCATCTGGCGCATAAAGAAGATCCAGACGCCGATTAACAGCAGCATGGGGAACCAGGAGATAAAGATTTGTGTTAGCAGCCCCTGCTGTTCCGGTGGTTTGGCATCGACAATGACGCCATTATTGAGCAGGTCGCCCATCAGACCGGGGTCATCCGGGCTATAGGTGCTAAATCGTTGATTATCTTCAAAATAGCCATGAATATTGCGGCCTTCAATAATTACCCGCTTAACGCGACCCTGGCGTACATCCTCAATAAACTGGGAGTATTCGAGAAGATGGCCCGGCGATTGGGGGGTTCCGAAGTTGTTAAAAACCGACATCAGGACGATGGCGATAACGACCCAGAGCAGAATATTTTTGGCTATATCGTTCAAGCTGGTCTCTTCCTATTTAAAGTAAATGGGGGTTGGTCGATAGCTGATGGGTTATTGTACCTCAGCTTCTTCAGGGGTAAAGCAACAATCGTCTGATAATATGGTTGGGGAGAGCGTTTACTGCGGCTGAATCCGCCGCCGACAACAGCCGGTCTATACCCAAAATCATTGGAAATGATGGAAGGCGGCAAAGTCGCGAATCCCCATGAGCATAGATTAACTATGTGATTGGGGTGAGCGACTGCGGCGTGCGCAGCCTGCCTTTGGTGCAACGAACCAGCATTTTCAAGGATGACGGGTCTATTCACGAAAACCGCGTGCCAAGAGGTAGATCTCCCGCGAGCGGTCGCGGGAGGCATCGGGCTTACGACTGCTGACCTGGCGAAAAGTTGCACGACACGCCTTAAGAAAAGTGTCAAAACCCTCTCCCTGAAAAAGTTTGACGAGAAAGTCGCCATCGGGTTTTAGCACCTGACGGCAGAGATCAAGGGCTAACTCGGCAAGGTACATGGCACGCGGCTGATCGACGCTGCGTACTCCACTACTATTGGGCGCCATATCGGATAAGACAAGATCGACTGCCTGATTATTGATTTGCATGAGGAGTTGTTGCATCACCTCCTCCTGACGAAAGTCGCCGCAGAGGATTTCAACATCGGGGATCGCATCCATTGCTAAAATATCAAGGGCAACTACCCGTCCTGCCCCTTTGCGGGTAATCACCCGTTCGGCGGCAACCTGCGACCACCCTCCCGGGGCGGCACCGAGATCGACGACGGTCATGCCCGGTTGCAGCAGGCGGGTCTGGTCACTGATTTCAATGAGTTTATAACAGGCACGCGAGCGATAGCCCTGCTGCTGGGCGAGGCTGACGTAGCGATCATCGAAATGCTCTTTTAACCATTTTTGACTAGTTTTACTGCGTGCCATATTGTCTTTTAAGTCGTCGCTGGGTATTGTGCCGATCTATTTTATTAAGGAGAGTCGTTTGAAATTAACAGAGAAGCAACTGCGTCATCTGCGTGGTTTGGGACATCAGCGCAAGGTCGTGGTGATCATTGGTAACAGCGGCCTTAGTGAGACGGTTATGGCTGAAATCGAAAGTTCACTGGCACACCATGAGTTGTTAAAGGTGCGGGTGAACGCCGAAGAGCGCAGTGATCGCGATGCGATGATTAGCGCGATTTGTACAGCGCTAGACGCAGTGCTGGTGCAGCGGGTTGGACACGTTGCGCTGCTCTATCGTCCGGCGGAGCCGCCACGGTTGTCGCTAACCCCCTAGATATACGCAACCTTAACAATTTCAAGTTCACGCACCCCACCGGGTGCTTTGACTTCAGCCAGATCATCAACTCTTTTGCCAATGAGGGCGCGGGCAAAGGGGGAGCTGATGGAGATCTTCCCCTCTTTAATATCCGCCTCCTCATCACCGACAATTTGATAGACCAGCTCTTCATCTTTATTGGTGTCGTAGAGGGTGACCGTTGCACCAAAGACAATTTTGTCGCCGACGGCGAGGGTGGTTGGATCAATCACCTGGACGATGGCGAGCTTTGACTCAATATCCTGAATCCGACCCTCGATAAAACTCTGCTGCTCCCGGGCCGCGTGGTACTCGGCATTCTCTTTCAGATCGCCATGTTCACGTGCCTCGGAAATTGCCTTAATGACTGCAGGACGTTTCACCTGTTTAAGCTCGGCAAGTTCGAGACGTAACATCTCTGCCCCGTGAAGGGTCATCGGGATTTTATCCATGACTGGTTAACTCGCTATGTAAAGATTGTAGACTGGTGACACGCCTTTCACTTTGACAGCCAATGGCGCTGACCATCGCCAAGGCACCGGTCACCGTGGTGGAGTAGGTCACTTTATGTTGTAAAGCCTCGCGGCGAATCAGGAAAGAGTCGGCAACGGCCTGTCGCTCCTCGGTGGTGTTGACAATAAAGGAAAACTCATCATTTTTAATCATATCAATGATGTTGGGACGGTCTTCATTGACCTTGTTAATGCGGCGACAGTTAATTCCGGCACGCTGGATAACCGCTGCGGTGCCTGCGGTGGCGGTGATCTCAAAGCCCAACTGATGCAGGGCACTGGCGACTTCAACGGCAACCTCCTTATCGCTGTCGCGGACACTGATAAAGGCGCGTCCGCTGCGTGGCAGCACCACCCCTGTGGCCTCCTGTGCCTTGGCGTAGGCCTCGCTAAAACTGCGACCGACCCCCATCACCTCACCGGTTGATTTCATCTCTGGCCCGAGAATGGGATCAACACCAGGGAACTTGATAAAGGGGAAGACTGCCTCTTTAACGGAGAAGTAGGGCGGGATGATCTCTTGGGTGATCCCCTGTTCTGCCAAGCTCTTTCCCACCATGCAGCGGGCAGCAATCTTGGCAAGAGCGACGCCGGTTGCCTTGGAGACGTAGGGGACGGTGCGCGAGGCACGGGGATTGACCTCAAGAACGTAAATATCATCCCCCTTAATCGCAAACTGGGTGTTCATCAGGCCGATAACCCCGAGTGCCAGTGCCATCTGTTCAACCTGCTGGCGCAGCTGTTGCTGCTGCTTCGGGTTAAGCGTATAGGGTGGCAGTGAGCAGGCGGAATCACCCGAGTGAACGCCGGCCTGTTCAATATGTTCCATCACCCCGCCAATCAGAATCGATTCGCCATCGCAAATAATATCGACATCGACCTCAATGGCATCATCCAAAAAGTGATCCAGCAGTACCGGTGAGTCATTAGAGACGGAGACCGCTTCGCGCATATAGCGTTGCAGCTCCTCTTGGTTAAAGACAATCTCCATAGCGCGTCCCCCCAGCACATAGGAGGGACGCACGACCAGCGGGAAGCCAATCTCTTCGGCGAGTTTAAGCGCGGTCTCTTCACTACGGGCGGTGCGGTTAGGGGGTTGCAGCAGTCCGAGTTTATGGATCATCTGCTGGAAGCGTTCGCGATCCTCCGCCTCGTCAATGGCATCGGGAGAGGTACCGATAATCGGTGCGCCAGCGGCAGCGAGGGCGCGTGCCAGCTTAAGGGGCGTCTGGCCGCCATACTGGACAATCACGCCGCGTGGCTGCTCCAGATCAATCACCTCAAGCACATCCTCAAGGGTGAGGGGCTCAAAGTAGAGACGATCGGAGCTGTCGTAGTCGGTGGAGACGGTTTCGGGGTTGCAGTTAATCATAATGGTTTCGTAGCCATCTTCGCGCATCGCCATAGCGGCGTGAACGCAGCAGTAGTCAAACTCAATGCCTTGCCCGATACGGTTGGGCCCGCCTCCCAAGACGATGATTTTATTGCGCTCTGTCGGTGCGGCTTCGCACTCTTGATCATAGGTGGAGTAGAGATAGGCGGTGGCCGTCGCAAACTCTGCGGCGCAGGTATCGACACGTTTATAGACGGGGCGTACCGCGAGTTGATGACGCAACTGGCGCATCTCCTCTTCGCTGCAGTTAATCAGGCGGGCAAGGCGACGGTCGGAGAACCCCTTCTGTTTGAGGCGAAAGAGGTGGTCACGGTTAAGGCTCCCTCGCCCCTCACGAATAAGTGCCGCTTCGAGGTGGACGATCTCTTCGATTTGGACGAGAAACCATGGGTCGATGCGGCTTAAGTCGTGCACCTCCTGCACTGCAAGACCTTTGCGAAAGGCATCGGCAACGTAAAAAATACGCTCGGCGGTTGGGCGGCGCAGGCGGTTTTTCAGGGCTTGATCATCGGCGAGCGGCGGCTGCTCGTTAAAGCCATCGACGCCGATCTCCAGCCCCCGCAGTGCCTTTTGCAGCGACTCCTGGAAATTGCGACCAATCGCCATCACCTCGCCAACTGACTTCATCTGGGTCGTTAGACCGGGGTCAGCCTTGGGGAACTTCTCGAAGGTGAAACGCGGAATTTTGGTAACGACGTAATCTATTGACGGTTCAAAGGAGGCGGGCGTCGCGCCGCCGGTGATATCATTTAGCAGCTCGTCAAGGGTATAGCCGATGGCCAACTTGGCGGCAACCTTGGCGATTGGAAAGCCGGTCGCTTTGGAGGCGAGCGCCGAGGAGCGCGACACCCGGGGATTCATTTCGATAATGATCATCCGACCATTTTCCGGATTAATCGCAAACTGTACGTTTGACCCCCCGGTATCGACGCCAATCTCCCCCAGTACCGCAAGCGAGGCGTTACGCATAATCTGGTATTCGCGGTCGGTTAGGGTTTGCGCCGGTGCTACGGTAATCGAGTCGCCGGTGTGTACCCCCATGGGGTCGAAGTTCTCGATTGAGCAGATGATGATGCAGTTGTCCTTGCGGTCGCGCACCACCTCCATCTCAAACTCTTTCCAGCCGAGAATGGACTCTTCAATTAAGAGTTCGCTGGTCGGTGAGAGATCCAGTCCGCGCTCGCAAATTTCGATAAATTCCTGGCGGTTGAAGGCGATACCGCCGCCCGAGCCGCCCATGGTAAAGGAGGGGCGAATGACTGTGGGAAAGCCAATGCGTGCCTGTACCTGAAAGGCCTCCTCAAGGGAGTGGGCGACTGCCGCTTGGGGCATATCAAGGCCGATCTTCTGCATCGCCTTGCGAAAACGATCGCGATCTTCTGCCTTATCAATGGCATCACGGGTGGCGCCAATCATCTCGACATTAAAGCGGGAGAGCACCCCTTCACGCGCCAGATCGAGGGCACAGTTTAGCGCTGTTTGCCCCCCCATGGTGGGGAGCAGGGCATCGGGGCGTTCACACTCAATAATTTTTGCGACGGTTTGCCAGTTAATCGGTTCGATGTAGGTGGCATCCGCCATTTCAGGATCGGTCATAATCGTCGCGGGGTTGGAGTTGACTAGGATGACGCGCAGCCCCTCCTCCTTCAGCGCCTTGCACGCCTGAGCACCGGAGTAGTCGAACTCGCACGCCTGACCAATGACAATCGGGCCGGCACCAATGATTAGAATCGATTGTATATCTTCGCGTTTGGGCATCGTTCTCTTCCGGTTAGGGCTGCATCAGGCGGATAAAATGGTCAAATAGCGGGGCAACATCATGCGGCCCGGGACTCGCTTCGGGGTGCCCCTGAAAGCTGAAGGCGGGTATATCGGTGCGGGCAATCCCCTGCAGTGAACCATCAAAGAGGGAGCGGTGGGTCGCTTTGAGGTGTGCAGGCAAGCTGCTCTCCTCAACCGCAAAGCCGTGGTTTTGCGAGGTAATCATCACCGCCCTGCTGCTGAGATCCTGAACCGGATGGTTGGCGCCATGGTGGCCAAATTTCATCTTTACGGTACGCGCGCCACTGGCGAGGGCTAACAGTTGATGTCCAAGACAGATGCCAAAGAGGGGAACCGCTGCCTGACAGAGTTCGCCAATCGCTCTAATGGCGTAGTCACAGGGCTGCGGGTCGCCTGGGCCGTTGGAGAGAAAAACCCCATCAGGTTTTAGTGCCATTACCGCTGTCGCCGGGGTTTGTGCCGGCACCACCGTCAGGCGGCAGCCGCGCTCAACGAGCATACGCAGAATATTGCGCTTAACGCCATAGTCGTAGGCAACGACATGCAGGGGAAGTTCGCTGTCAGGGCGCTGGATAATGCCATGTTCAAGCGACCAGCACCCTTCACGCCAGCGGTAGGGTGACGCTACGGTGACCTCTTTGGCCAGATCCATCCCTTTAAGGCCGGGAAAGCTGCGGGCAGCGGCGACGGCTGCCTCACTATCAATAGCGGAGGCACTGGCAAAAATTGCGCCATTTTGTGCCCCTTTTTCCCGCAGCAGACGGGTTAGCTGGCGGGTATCGATGCCGGCGATGGCAACGGTATGGTGGCGTTCAAGATACGCTTGCAGGGGTTCGCGGTTGCGCCAACTGCTGGCGAGCAGGGGAAGGTCGCGAATCACCAAACCTGCGGCAAAGAGATCGCGGGACTCATCATCTTCAGGATTGGTGCCGGTATTGCCAATATGGGGGTAGGTGAGGGTGACAATTTGTCGTGCATAGGAGGGGTCGCTTAAGATCTCCTGATAGCCTGTCATGGCGGTATTAAAAACCACTTCACCCACTGTCTCACCAAGGGCACCAATTGCCTCGCCGTGAAAGAGGGTGCCATCTGCAAGGGCTAACAGGGCCTTGTGCCTCAACGCTTTTTCTCCCGAATAAACTGTCTGATATGAAAGCGGGGATGCCCCTTTAGGCGATCCCCGTTAAGTTACCCTGCCCACCTGAAACTGCAGCACTGTTGGCTGCATTTCCAAGTGGCTTGGGTACAAGTCAGGCAATTCTAACCGTTAGCGAGGCGAAGTGTCCACCATGACTGCTTTTGCGGTGAGAGGATTGGAACTAGCTTTTATAGATTTTTATGGCTACCGTCACAGAAAGGGGGGTTGGCAGTCTGTTTGCAGCCGCAGAGATAGAGGGTTTCGCTCTTTTCTGCGGTAAAGGGTTGCGGGGTAAAGTCGGTGCCACGGTGAGAACCATCGCAGAAGGGCTGTTTTTGGCTACGACCACAGCTACAGTAGTAGTAAGTTTGTCCCTCTGTGACTTCAACAGCACAGGGGCTCTTTTGCGCAATGACGGCTTCGTCGCTCATGGTCAATCTCCGATGTTATAAAGTTAGGCTGCAAGGATAAAGGTTAAATGACATTAATCAAGAGGCAAAGGCGATAAGCGTGCGAGAAACCTCTGCTGAACTTAATGGCGCGGTTGCGCGTTCAGACTGTTGTAGAAATTTCTTGCGGTGCGTCCGCTCTTATTGCCTCGCTCTAGGGTAAAGCGCAGGGCAAGGCGGTGCAGTTCACTGCGATCTCCCTGATAGTCATTAAACAAACTATCAATGATCTCAAGATAGGTGGGTTGATCCAGCGGGTAGAAAGAGAGGGAGAGACCAAAGCGATCCGAGAGGCTAATGCGCTCTTCAATGGTGTCGTTATGGTGAATTTCGCCGTTAACCAGTTGCGAGTCGCGATTATCTGCCATCTGTTCGGGCAGCAGATGGCGGCGGTTTGAGGTGGCATAGACGCGAACATGTTCAGGCGGAACTTCAATGGATCCCTCAAGCACGCTTTTCAGGGCACGGTAGCCGCCATCACCGCGTTCAAAGGAGAGATCATCGGCGTAGATGATGAAGTGGTAGGGTTCGCGTTCAATGGTATCGACAATCTCCGGTAGTTGTACCAGATCCTGGGTCTCAACCTGAATGACGCGCAGACCAAGATGACGGTAGTGGTTAAGGAGTGCTTTAATGAGCGATGATTTACCGCAGCCGCGCGCCCCCCAAAGCAGGGCGTTATTGCTCGGCGCATGATGCAAAAATGCTTCGGTATTTTGTTGCAGCAACGTTTTTTGGCGTTCGATCCCCAGCAGGGAGTCAAGTTGAATCGGATCGGTACGGATGACAGCCCGCAGCCGCTGCTGTTGCGGACGCCAGATGGCGGCATCGCTGTTAGCCCAGTTGATATTCACTCGGGGTGTTTCCTATGGTCTGATGCAGGTAGTTGTCGAGATAGTCGTCAAAACTACCGCTGTCGCCAGCCTCTAATGCCGCCTGTTGCGTGATGGAGTGGCGGGCAGTGGCGAGAAATGCAGCGTTACGCTCGCTGCTAAGGGGGGTGCTCAGCAGCTGGCGTTTGGCACTTAACGACGTGCGTTCGGCAAATTCAAAGAACCCTTCACTATTGCAGCGCATTTCACGAATAATGCGCTCTGCAAGGCTGTTACCCGGGTCGTGGATCACCTGACGCGGCATCTCCAGTGCCTCTGCGTAGGCGTGGCCGCCAAGGTGATTATCAAGCGCAGTGGCAATCTGCTGTAGTTGCTCGACGACCTCATGACACCATTGACGGGCGATAACCGTCTCCCCATCACGGCGCAGCTGCAGGTTGTGGCGACGACCATGATGGGCTGCCTCCATTTCGTTGCGATCAATTTCAACGCGCTCCCAGGGGGAGATGGCGGGGCTCTCTGCCAGCAGGGTATAGATAAACAGCATCTCAATAAAGTTAAGCTGTTGCAGGGTCACTCCCGCCGGGGCGAAGGGGTTAATATCGAGCGAGCGTAACTCAATATAGGCGAGGCCGCGACGCATTAGGGCGTGGAGCGGTTTTTCATTGCGCTTTGCCAGCTGTTTAGGGCGCACGGTGCTGTAGTACTCGTTCTCAATTTGTAAAATGGAGTCGTTGAGCTGACGGTATTCACCATCGACTTTAACGCCAATTTTACGATACCCCGGGTAGCTGGTCTCTGTCGCGTAGGTTAGCGTATCGACATACTCTTCAAGATTGTCGTAGCACGCCTTGACACCAATTTCGTTCCCCTGATTATTTTGGTAGCCAATATCGCCCATGCGCAGTGAGGCGGCAAAAGTGCCGTAGTAGGTGAGCTGATCAAAAGCCTCAAGGGTGGTTTTTGCCCCGCCTAAAAAGGATTTGCTAATCGCCGGCGAGCTGCCGAAAAGGTAGGGGATAATCCAGCCGATACGCTGCAGGTTGCGCAGCATGCCAAAGCTGCGTTCGGCGATAAAGGTGGGCAGACTTTGGGGATCGGCTTCAACGGTTTGCAGGGTTTGCCAAAACTGTGGCGAAAAGGAGTGGTTGACATGAATACCGGCAATCACCTGCATGGTGCGACCGTAGCGGTAACCTAAGCCACGCCGATAGATATGTTTCATCATTCCGGCGTGGGAGTGGCCATAACGGGCAATCGCGATCTGCTCTTCACTCTCCACGATACAGGGCATACTGTTATTCCATAACAGCTCATCGCTCAGGTTAAGGTGAACAAAACGGTGCAGATCTTCAAGGTAGTCAAGCGCCTCTGTTGCGCTAGCACAGGGCGGGGTAATTAACTCAAGAAGCGCTTCAGCGTAGTCGGTCGTGATTTCTGGGTTGGTTAGGGCGGCACCGAAGGGGGCAGGGTGGGGGGTTTGCGCGATTTTGCCATCACTGGCGACCCGTAACCCCTCCTTTTCGAGGCCGATTTTTCCATTAATTAACAGCGAGGTTTTATCGCTGGCAATAAAGGCTTGCAGAAGTTGCTGAAATTGCGACATAAAAATTGGCGGTTGCTACTCTTTTGCTTTACTGGCAGTGAGGTGACTGGTGTCAATAATGAGGGGAGGGGTCTCTTTTGACTCGACTAGGGTATCGCCCTCTGCGGCTAGTGAGAGCCCTTCAAAATTGAACTTTGGTGGAGGTGGCGGTGGCAGATCGACAATTTTATCCCAACCTGTCTCAACCTTGGCATGGGCCAAGGCGCCAAGGTCGCCGGGGGCATTGAGGACGACAGAGCGTGCCGCGTTATCCGTGTTATCCTGCTCATCGCTGTAGGGGTTGTCACCATCGGGAAGTTCGCTGCTGGTCATCGGGGCAACGGGTGCGGCAGCTGCTGGTGCTGGATCGGGCGCTAGGTCGGGCTCTTGAGCTGGTTCCAGATCGGGTTCTGGGGTGGCTGGCTGGCTCTCATCCCTAATGCTGGCTTTGGCACCGACACGCTCTAGGGCGGCGAGATATTTTTCGGCAACAGCACTCTCTAGGCCACGTTTAAGGACGATCTCTTCGCCGCTAAAGAGGTGTTCAACTTTTCCAGAATCCGTTTTAAACAGAGCGGCAACCCCCTGTTTTACCTTTTCAAGTTGCGCTCCCGGGATAATATCACCTGCAAAGATGACGGCATATTGGCTCATGTGATAGGCTCCTTACTGGGCAATGGTGGAAGGTTGCCATTACAAAGGCAAAGGGGTGGTGGCGTCAACAGGGCTTTCTCTCTATTTTGTTTGGGATACAATGTTGTATTCTTTCGTCGGCACGTTGACCGCAAAAATATTAGGTATCTCTCTATGTCCATGGGTAACCGCATTCTCTCTCTGAATCATCCGCTGTTGTCCTGGTTACAACATTCGATGTTCCTCGACTTGGTTAGTTGCAAGGAGCACTCTACCGACTTCTGCGGTACCCGTGCAGAGTATATCTTTGTTCGTATTCGCTTAATCTCCTTCATCTTTGCGGTGATTGCCCTGTTGTGGATTCCGATTGACTATCTGATGTTGTCACCGGAGTATTTTATCCCTCTGCTGATTATGCGTCTTCTTTTTGGCCTGTTATTTTTGCTGCAGGTGGTCTGGCTGCCGGTGCGGCTGCGGATGCGACAGGTCTATCTGCGTCTTGTCCTCTTTTTTCTTGTCCCCGGGATTTTTTATGTCGCTTCGCAGCTGCTACTTGCTGATTCCCATAGTAGCGGCTTTATCGTCGGTTATAACTTTCTCCCCTATCTGATGGTCGGTCTGTTGGCGATTTTTCCGTTGACGTTGCTGGAGGCGCTCTTTTTTGCGCTGCTCTGTGGTCTGCCACAGGTTCTCTTTCACCTGTTTATCGGCAATCTCTTTACGTTGGAGATATTTGGCGAGTTGTGGCTGCTGGGCTTGCTGGTGGGTATCGCTATCTGGGTAGAGCTGTCGCAGCTGCATATGCTAATGCGCCTCTATCGGGAGGCGACACTCGATCCGCTGACGGCGCTGGTGAATCGTCGGGTATTGGTGCGCTGGATGAACCGTGAAATTAATGATGCTGCGAGATCGCACCAGCCACTCGCCGTTTTGCTCTTTGACCTTGACAAGTTTAAAAGAATAAATGATGAGTTTGGTCACCTAATGGGGGATCAGGTTCTGCGTCTTTTTGCCCGAATCCTGCGCCAGGAGCTGGGTGATAAGCTGTTTTATGGACGTTATGGCGGTGAGGAGTTTTTAGCTATTTTGCCCGGGTACGATTTGGTGCAGGCGACAGCGGTGGCAGAGCGGATTCGTGATCGCTGTCATCAGGAGCGGGTGGCAGTCGCGGGGGGTGAGGATATCTCCCTTACCACCAGCATCGGGGTTGCAAGGTGGCAGGTGGGGGAGCGTTTTGATGATCTGATTAGCCGTGTTGATCAGGGGTTATATATGGCGAAAGAGTGGGGTCGTGACCGGGTGGTCTCCGCCCCCGGCTCCTGATGTTTGTCTGGTCTTGTGTTGTGTTGTGTTGTGTTGTGTGAGTTTAGCGGGCGTTAAAGCCTAACTCGGCGGCATTGGCCGGTATTTTCTTCTGACAGGGTGGCTGCCTCTGACGGCGACCGAGAATTCGTTCGAGATGGGTAAAGTAGCGCTCAATATCGCTGTCGCTGCGTTTCTCGGTAGCACAAACTAGCAGGGCGTCACCCAGTTCCGGATAATCCGCTGTTAAATCATATCCCCCTAACAGATCTTGGGCGGCAAGAGCGGTGAGGACTCCGTCACTGGCCAGTGGCAGCGTCAGCGCCGCTTCATGAAAATAGGGGCCGTTAAAGCGGCGCGTGACCCCCTCAATGGCTGTCAGGCGATTGACTAGATGGTGGGTATTGCGATAACAGCGTTGTGCGGTGCGGGTTAACCCCTCGGTACCCATTAGGGCGAGGTAGAAGGTGACCGCCATGGCCATCAGCCCTTGATTGGTACAGATGTTGGAGGTCGCCTTGGAGCGACGAATATGCTGTTCGCGGGCCTGCAGGGTGAGGGTGAAGCCGGGTTTGCCTTCGCTGTCGACGGTACGTCCGACAATTCGCCCGGGCATCTGTCGCACCAGCGTTTGCCGACACCCCATAAAACCAAGATAGGGGCCACCGGAAGAGAGGGGAATACCCAGCGGCTGCCCCTCTCCCACAGCAATATCTGCTCCCTGCGCTCCCCACTTGCCGGGCGAGGTGAGTAGTGCAAGGGTGGTTGGATTGACCACCGCAACAGCGAGCTGTTGCTGTTGATGTGCCCAGTTAACCAGCTCATCCACGGGTTCAAGCGTACCGAAATAGTTGGGTTGGACAATCACTAGGGCGGCAAAATCCTCACCACGATAGGCCTCCAGCGCGGTGATGTCGGTTTGCCCTGACGCTAGGTTAAAGCCGACCTCAACCAGTTCAATCCCCTGATGGTGGACAATGGTGTGAACGACCTGACGCCAGCGTGGATTGAGACTGCGCGGGATAAGAATACGCTTGGATTTACTGTGACGGTTGGCACGCACTGCCATGAGCAGCGCTTCGGCAAGGGCGGTAGCGCCATCGTAGAGGGAGGCGTTACTCACCTCCATCGCCAGCAGACGGGTGATCATACTCTGAAATTCGTAGGTGATCTGCAGTACCCCCTGGCTCGCCTCCGCCTGATAGGGGGTGTAGGCGGAGTAGAGTTCACCACGCCCGGCAAGCTCCCACACGGCGGCGGGAATATGGTGGTCGTAAGCACCGGCACCGATAAAGCAGCAGGGTTGGCCATCGGCGGCGGCACGCTGCTGCATCAGTGCTGCGACCTCCATCTCGCTCATCCCCTCGGCTAAGGCGCCGCCGCTATTAATTTCGCTCTGTTGTAGGTGGGCGGGGATTTCGTCAAAGAGATCATCAAGTGACTGAACGCCAATCGCCTGCAACATGGCGGCGACCTCGGCTTCGCTATGGGGAATAAAGGGCATGGCTTACTACGCTTCGCTGGCAACGAGCGCGCTGTAGCCTGCGGCATCAAGCAGTTTATGCAGATCTGTCGCCGCGTCAGGCTGCATTTTTAGGATCCAGCCATCCCCATAGGGCTGCTGGTTTAGCAGTTCCGGAGCGGCCTCAACGCTATTATTCACGGCGGTAATCGTGCCGGCCAGAGGGGCATAGATATCCGAGGCAGCCTTAACCGACTCAATCACCGCACACTCTTCACCGTGGCTAAGTTGGCGTCCCACCTCCGGGAGTTCGATAAAAACCATATCGCCCAGCAGATCCTGTGCGTGGTGGGTAATGCCGACGCAAATGGTGCCATCTGGTTCTACGCGTATCCACTCATGGGATGGGCTATATTTTAACTCTGCGGGGATCTCACTCATGACGGTTCCTTATGTTAATAGGGTAAAAATAGCGGGTGTCGCACGGTGCATACGGTTACAGCGGCTGACCATGCCGGACAAAGGGGAGTTTCATAACGGTGGCGGGTAGCTGTTGCTGGCGCAGCGTTACCATGGCTGTTTGGTAGTCACCCAGTGGCAGGCGCGCCATCGCGATACTCTGTTGGCGGGTCGGGGAGAAACCACCACTGGTGATCACCCCCTGTTGCTGATCAGGCAAGGTCACTTGTAGACCGCTGCGCATCACACCCCGACCCTCAAGCCGCAGCCCCGCCAGTTGCCATTTTAACCCGGCATCGAGCTGTTGTTGCAGGGCGCTGCGTCCGATGAACTGGCGTGAGGCGGGCTGCAGCGCCACTGTCCAGGCAAGACCACTCTCCAGCGGTGTGTGGTTATCATCAATATCTTGTCCGTAAAGACTCATTCCGGCTTCGAGGCGCAGGGTGTCACGGGCACCGAGTCCGCAGGGTTTAACGCCATTATCAAGAAGCTGTTGCCAAATGCTTTCAAGATCATCGGCGGGGAGGATAATTTCGTAACCATCCTCACCGGTGTAGCCGGTGCGCGAGATAAAAACATCCCCCTTGGTGGCGGCATAAAACTTACCCAGCGATTGGCCAAGGGTAAGATAGGCATTGCCCAGTTGATGCACCTGTTGGCGTGCCTGCGGCCCCTGAACGGCGATCATCGCCAGATCTTCCTGAGATTCGAGGTCAACGGCAAAGGAGCTGGCGTGGCGACTAATCCAGTTGAAATCCTTGTCGAAGGTGGCAGCATTCACCACCAGACGATACCAGATCGGGCTCATGTAGCTGACAATGAGATCATCCACCACACCGCCACGTTCGTTGAGCATACAGCTGTAGAGGGCGCGTCCCGGAGTGGTGTCGAGGCGGGCAACATCATTGGCAAGAAGATAGCGCAGCAGATCACGACTGCGATTGCCATGCAGGTCGATGACGCCCATATGGGAGATATCAAATACCCCCGCGCCCCCTCTGACCGCATGGTGCTCTTCAATTTGTGAGCCGTAGTGCAGCGGCATCTCCCAGCCGGCAAAATCGACCATTCGTGCCCCTAATGCGACGTGGGCGTTATAGAGCGGTGTACGTTGGGTCACGCAGCATCCTTAATAAGTACAAAGAGAGACAATTTTACGCTATTGGGGGGAGTGGCTCCAAGCATAGTTTTTCACAAGTAGAGTCGCAGCGTTTGGTACCTTGCATGGTAGCGCGTACAATGGTCGAGGAAAGTTTGTTGCTATTTCGGTCTATTGTGTGCAAGGAGTGTGGTGATGCTAGATATCTTCCGTCTGGAGGAGGGCAGGTTAATTTTACTACCGCCTGATGCGATGGTAACGACAATGGATAACCACTGGTTTGAGATGGTTGATCCAACGCCGGCGGAGCTGCAGCAGGTTCAGGCACTCTGTAGCGAGCCACTGCCCGATGTTGAGGAGATTGAGGAGCTGGAGGCGAGTTCACATCATCTGGTATTCGAGCAGGGATTTCAGTCGAACTGTCTCTTTTTCTATCGTCCCGAGGGCGAACCGAACAATTTTAACGTCTCGTTTTTGTATAACCAAAATGGCTTAATCACCATTAGTTTGGTAGAGCTGCCCCATTTTCGTCTACTCCATATTCGAAACCGTAAACTGGTCGATCTCTTTAGTGACACGCTGTCGATCTTTTTTGCCCTGTTGGAGATTAAGGTGGATGGGCTGGCGGATGAGATGGAGCAGTCCTATCGCGAATTAGAGGCGATAAGTAACCGCGTGTTGGGTCGCAAGCAGAGTGATTTGGATGAGGCCATTGATGGTCTTGCCGCACAGGAAGACCTGGTCGGTAAAGTGCGTCTCTGTCTGATGGATGGACAGCGGGATATCCGTTTTATTATGCGCCAGCCGATGGTTAATAAGCGGTTACGTAAAGTGGCCAACGAGCTGCTGGCAGATATTCAGACGATTATGCCGCATAACGATTTTTTGTCCGAGAAGGCTGACTTTCTTCTTAACGCCACGCAGGGTTTTATTGTGATGGAACAAAACCGCATTATGAAGATCTTCTCGGTAACCGCGTTAATCTTCCTCCCCCCGACATTTATCGCCGCCATTTACGGCATGAATTTTCAATTTATGCCCGAACTCAGTCAACCGTGGGGCTATCCGGCGGCACTGGCGGTCATGTTGCTAGCGGCAGGCGGCCCGTTTCTCTACTTTAAATTAAAAAAATGGCTGTGAAATTGTTCTGACTTTAGGTTGTTCCCGATAGCGTCAGGCTGGGATGCAGGGCCGTTAGCAGTTCGCTGTAACCGGGTTCTGCGGGGGTGAGCAGGCCGTGGCGGATGAGAAAGTCGATAATCACTAAATTGCAGTTAGGTTTGAACTGCTCGCTGTCATGCACAATGGTGGCGACATCGCCAGCACTCATTAGGGTAAATGAGTCCACTTCGCCATCGGTGCAGATCGGGGTGAAGGTGGTTGGTAGCTCCAGATCATAGCAGAACATGGTGTCAATTTTCAGGCCACGGGCGGTCTCTTTAATATAGGTAACCGCGCCGCAAATACGGGCACGGGCAGCCAAATCAGCCGGGATGGCGGCCTCTTCAAAACACTCCTTTGCGATATTCTCCTCCAGCGAAATGCCGTAGGGCAGCCCACCGGCGACCATATTGTCAAGCATATCGGGGAAGTGGTAGCGATCTTTGGCGCGTCGGGCGATCCAGAGTTGGTAGTGATCTTTTTGGCGCAGGTAGCCATTCAGGTGTTGCCCCCAGGCACGAATCCCAAAATGGGTGGCGGCGGCGCGATCCAATGTCATGAGTGGTGCATCGGTAAAGCTGTTTTTGACCGCAAAGGGCTCATCCTGCAGGGCAAACCACCCGTCGGCGGCGAGCTGTGCGGTCACCTCAGCCAGCGCAGAGGTGCGGCGGGCAAAATTGTCGAGTGCTGGATTGAGCTCAAGGCGATCTGCATGAGCGTGAAAAATAGTGGCAAAGGGGGCGAGTGCCGCTGCAAAGGGGTGTTTTACCCAGCCGACAATCTGTTGCTTGATAAGCCAGGGGATAAAATTCTCGCGGTTCCAGCCATTGCACGCAGCAATACGTTGTTGGTAGCTCATCTGCTTCTCTTGTTGGTAAAGTTTGTCAGGTAATGAATGGTTAAGCTAGCGGCTTAAAAGGGCCACCAGCGCAGCGATTTATCCAGTTTATCTTCGCACCCCAGCAGCTGTTCGCGGTAGCGATCGGACTGGGTTTTCACCTTTTTTGCGACCTTTTCCAGCCACGGTTTTTTGCGATAGCTCTGCTGTTTATAGCCGCCCATCCCCTCGTGATAGGCGAGATAGTGGTTGTAGACATCATCCTTGGCAAGTTTTAGGTTGCGGTGGGCGACATCCACATACCAGCCGATAAAGTTAACTGCATCACCGTAGTGGTCGCGATCATCGCCGTAACGGCTGGTTTTACTCCGATACCAGTCCCAGGTCTCATCTTTAATCTGGGCGTAGCCATAGGCGCTGGAGGGGCGAAACCAGGGAATAAAGCCCAGCAGCCACTGCCGGGGTGGGCGGGCGTTATAGAGAAACCCCGACTCCTGACGAATAAAGGCAAGTTGTAGGGGAATGGCAACGCCGTACTTCTCCTCGACCTGATAGGAGTAGCGATACCAATCCCTCTTTTCGTTAAAGATGGCGCAGGCATTATCGACATTTTTCGGGGGATTGACGCTGCATCCCGAGAGCCAAAGGGTGATCAGGAGAAGGGGAGCAAGCAGGATGGTCGCAGTGTGGCGCTGGGGGACGATGGTCATAACGTAAACAATTGTAGTTCATTGCATCGCTCATGACGTGGTATCCTGCATTTTTTTTAATGAGTTGCCGTCGCCATGCGGATAATAGTATGAGTGATAATGCGAATGCCTGCGTCGATGCCGAGATTAAGTGCAGCCTCTGTCAGGGGGCGCGTTGCTGTCGGTATGTGACACATCAGATTGATACGCCCCGTTCACGCGCCAGCTTTGATCATCTGCTCTGGCAGATCTCCCATGAGTTAATTGAGATCTACAAGGATGAGGATGGCTGGTTTATGTTAATTAACACATCGTGCCAGCATCTTGATGCAAAGGGTCGCTGCGGCATCTACCCGCATCGCCCGCAGATCTGTCGGGAACATAGTAACGAGTGGTGTGAATATGACGCCTCTGCAGAGGAGGGCTTCGAACTCTATTTTCGTGATTACGATGAACTTCTCACCTACTGCAAGGCGCGTTTTAAAAGCTGGGACAAGCGTTAACTTGCGCCTGTTTTTACAACGGGTGCGTGGCACTGCGCTGCCGATGACCCTCACGGTGGCGCTGCTGTCGATGATCGGCCCCTTTACCATTGACACCTATCTGCCCGCTTTTGCCGCCATCGAGGCAGAGTACGACGTTTCGCGTGCGGTACTATCGCAGAGTATCGCCTTCTATCTTGCCGCTTTTGCGCTCTCAACTCTCTTTTGGGGCCCCCTCTCGGATCACTACGGGCGACTACCGATTATCATCGGCTCACTAATCATCTATATGATCGCTTCGGTTGTCTGTGCCAGCGCCCCGACTATCGGGCTGTTCCAGTTGGGACGTCTGTTACAGGGGGTCGCTGCGGGAGGTGGTTTGGTGGCGGGACGGGCGATGATTCGTGATGCCTATTCGCCGGCGGAAGCCCAGCGCACCCTATCCCATATTATGTTACTTTTTGCCGTGGCCCCAGCGGTAGCGCCGATCCTTGGGGGCTGGTTAAACCAGCAGTTTAGCTGGCAGGCGATCTTCTGGTTTCTCTTGGCCTATGGCAGCGTGACGCTACTTCTCTGCTCGCTCTTTTTACGCGAAACCTTAGCGCTTGATCAGCGTCAGTCGTTACAGTTGCGTCGGGTGCTGGCGACCTATCGTACTACCTTTACCCATCGTCGTTTTGTCGCGATTATTCTCAGTATCGCCTGCGCCTTTAGCGGGCTCTTTCTCTTCATTGTGGGCTCGCCGACCCTGCTGGTCGATATTCTCGGTTTAAGCAGCCGTGATTTTGCCCTGCAGTTTGTGCCGATGGTCGGGGGGTTAATGGCGGGCTCTTTACTGTCAGGTGCGTTGGCACGACGTCAGAGTGCGTTGCAAACTGCGCGGCAGGCGCTACTGCTGATGATTATCGCCTTAGTAAGCAATCTGCTACAGGGGTGGCTGCTACCGCTTTCGTTGTTATCGCTGGTGATTCCGCTGGTGATCTATGCGGCGGGTGTTGCGTTGGCGCTGCCGGCTTTTACCCTGTTGGCTTTTGACTGTCTGCCCGCCAATCGTGGTGTAGCTGCGGCGTTGCAAGGCTCGACCCAAACGGTAATGGCGGCGTTAACGGCGGCGCTGTTGGTGCCGCTGTTAGGGGCGAGTTTTCCTGCCTTCCTGTTGGCGCAAGCGGGACTGTTACTATTGGCGCTACTTTTCTGGCTGCTGGCAGGTGAGCGGTCAGCTATCAAACCTGCCGATTTAACTGTGCAGCGTGTTGGCCAGTGATGATTTCGCAGCGGCTTGGCGGTAGCAGCTTAAGTTGTTGACGAACGCTCAGACCGTTACTCAGACGGTAGTCGGGGGCAATTTCGAAAAGCGGCAGAAGCACAAATGATCGCTGGCTCATTTCGGGGTGCGGCAAGGTGAGGTAGTCGCTTTGGTACTGCTCCTGCGCATAACTGAGCAGATCTAAATCGAGAGTGCGGGCACTCCAGCGCTGCGGGCCGCGTTGCCGTGCAAAGGCGGCTTCGATGCCCTGCAGCTGGGCGAGCAGCAGAGGCGGGCTTAAGGTGCTCTCAACCGCAATCACCGCATTAATATAGTCGGGTTGCTCACTGCGCTTGTGTAAAGGGAGATGCAGCGCTGCGGAGCGGTAGAGCTGCGAACGTGCGGTGAGTGTACAGCCTAGGAGCCGCGCAACAGCGGCAATCGCTAATTCAATTTGGGTTGCGGGTTGCCCCAGCGGGCCGGCAAGATTGCTGCCAAGGGCGATAAAGATGGCGTCATTGCCGACCACATTTAATCTGAGGGGTCTGCGGGAGCTGTGACTGCAGCAGGTTTACGTTTGCGGCGTCGCGGGCCACGGCTACGCGGGGTGCGGTTATCAGCGGGATTGGCAAAGAGTTGCTGTTGTGCTGTGGGATCGGCGCTTTGCAGTGCGGTCCACCAGTCAGCGAGGGGTTGCAGGGGTTCACCACTTTCGGCGCGCAGCAGCAGGAAGTCATAGGCGGCACGAAAGCGCTTGTTCTGCAGTAACGGGATGGCGGAACGCTGTTGCTGGCGTAGCAGGCGCTGTTGCATTGTCCAGATCTCCCGTGCCTGAAAGACAAAACGGCGCGGGGTGGAGGTGTAGCGCTGTTGGCGTCCTGCAACCTGTTCGCCAATCTGTTCCAGGGCTTCAACAGGGGAGTTATAGCGACCCTGCTCGCTATGGAGTTGCTGTTGTACCACGCCCCAGAGCAGTGCGGCGTGAAGAAAAGCGGGGGTGACCGGTTTATCGGCAGCGATGCGGGCATCGCTATTGCGAAAGGCGTTTTCAATTAGGGTGCGGTGGTTGTCGCTCTCCGGCTGATTCAGCAGGGCATCCACCTCGGGGTAGAGCGTGCCAAAGAGACCGTAGTGCCGTAACAGTTCGAAACTGCGCAGTCCATTGCCGCTGAGAAAGAGTTTTAACCCCTCATCATAAAGACGTGCCGGGGCAATCGCCTTTAAGAGATGGCCCTGTGAGGTGATCGCCTCTTCACTGTGACGGTCAATGGTAAAGCCCAGTTTGGCGGCAAAACGGACAGCACGCAGCATCCGTACCGGATCATGCATAAAGCGCTCACGCGGATCGCCAATGACATTGAGTTCTTTGCTGTGAATGTCGGCAAGTCCGCCGGTATAGTCCACCAGCGAGAAGTCGGCAATGTTGTAGTAGAGGGCATTGACGCGAAAGTCGCGCCGCCAAGCATCCTCCGCCAGCGTGCCATAGACATTATCTCGCAGCAGCATGCCATGTTCAGAGGTCTGCTGATCCTCCTCATCATGGGCGCCGCGAAAGGTGGCAACCTCAATGACATCACGGCCATAAATCACATGGGCGAGGCGAAAACGGCGACCAATCAGACGGCAGTTACCAAAAAGCTTTTTAACCTCTTCAGGACTGGCATCCGTGGTGATATCAAAATCTTTCGGGTGGCGGTCAAGCAGCAGATCGCGCACCGCCCCCCCCACCAAATAGGCGGAATAACCCGCCTTATGGAGGCGATAGAGCACCTTAAGTGCGTTATCGCTAATATTTTTTCGGGAGATGGGGTGTTGATTGCGCGGAATAATCGTCGGGGCAGTAGTCGATTCAGGGGGTTCTGAAGTCATAACGTTAACCGTGGATGGGGGCGTGTCGGGGACGGCTGCGCGCGTACTTTTAATTTTTGAGGATATCCAGTTAAACATGGTCTCATTTTAGCATGAAACGGAAAACTCCCAAGCAGTTTTGCCTACGAAGGGGTCTCGATTGTTCTTGTATTCTTCCAGAACAATCGAGTCTGATATCTTTGATGCTTGAGATTGTATAGCATCACGCTACAGACTAAACTATTGGAATGATAAAGAATTTTCGTCGCAAAGGATTACAACAATTTTTTCAATTAGGTGTCACTGCGGGAATTCAGGCTAAGCATGCCGCCAAACTGAGTCGGCAGTTAGCACAGCTGAATCAAGCGAATCAGGTTGATGATATGAATATCCTTGGCTGGATTTGTACCCTTTGAAGGATCGTTGCGTAACCACTGGTCGGTTAAAGTGAACGGTAACTGGCGATTAACCTTTAGCTTTAATGCAGGTGACGCTGTTTTGGTTGATTGTCAAGACTAAAGTTTTCAAGTAATTCAGAATATATTGTTCTTTTATTTCCTGTGCCAATTTGGGTCCCATAAGCCTGACTCTGTTGATTTTTATGAGATTTTGTACGGAAAGATTCCTTAAAAAATATTTATGCATTTCAGGGTTGAATCGGCAATGTGATATCGGATGGCGCTTGGCCAGCCAGATCATCCCAATAGGGGATAGGGCCAAATCGCTTTAGCAGGTGATCGATGAATATCCTGGTCTTCTTTGGCATTAGGCGCCGACTTGGATACACCGCATTAATTGGATAGGCAGGTGGCGTATAGTCGGGCAGCAGTCGGATCAATTTGCCACTATGCAGATCTTGCCAAACATCCCACATTGGGCGCAGTGCCAGCCCTAGGTCAGCGTAGATCGCCTCACGCAGGGCATCGCAATTGTTGGTATCCAGATTCCCACTGACTTTGACGCTGACATCCTCTCCGTTCGGGCCGGTGAAACTCCAATGGTCCGTGCTGGCAAACAGCAGGGCATTGTGCGTGCTCAGATCCAGCGGTGAACGGGGTGAACCGTAACTCGCTAGGTAAGAGGGTGTGGCGACGACTACTCTGCGATCCCGGCCAATTGACTTGGCAACGAGGCTCGAATCTTTCAATTCACCGATACGCACTGCAAGATCGTAACCTTGGTCGATGATATCCACAAGAGTGTCTGTGAGATGCAGGGTAAGCCTGATGGCTGGGTAACGCTTTAGAAACTCTGGCACCAGCGGCGCGATATGCAAGCGTCCAAAGGCTGCGGGTACAGTAACTTTAAGGTTGCCCTTGGGTTCCTTGTTGCCCCGTGTCACCATCTCCTCGCCTTCTTCCAGTTCAGCGAGGATGCGTACGCAGTAGTGGTAGTACTCTGTCCCCTCATTGGTCAGGCTGAGCTGGCGCGTGGAACGGTTGAGCAGGCGTACGCCAAGCTGTTCTTCTAGGCGTTGCAGCCGCTTGCTCGCAACGGCAAGCGAGATGCCGAGTTCACGTCCCGCCGCGCTGAGGCTGCCCTCCTTTACCGCACGGGTAAACACCATCAAGTCGGAAATGCTCTCGACTAACATAAATCTATTCTCAATAAACCAGAGATACTATATTAATAAAACGATGTATTATCAATTATTAGAAGATAATATAGGATAGAACTCCTTGGCACAAGCCGCTTCGGCTTACAGACAAGAGAGGCTTCCAGATGACGAGCAATTCCATGCTATTCATTACCGTTAGTAACCCATTTTTTGATCCGTAATCGTAAGGAGTTGCACGATGTTAAAAAACAACGCCACCTCAACTCAATCTATCGAGTTAATGCCAGATACGCTTGCCGGTATCATTGACTGGGATACGCTTGATCAGATTTGGTATGCCATACAGCATTCGGATAATATCCAATGGTATTTTCATAATAATGATGCCTCTACCGCTGGTTATAATCGGCGCAATGATGTCAATACCAGTGGTGACATCAGCTCTGCTTTAACAGCACTTAAAGACTACCTTCGACAATCACATCCGCGTGACTACTGTGGGATCGCATTCGCTGACTCATTAACAGAACCAACATTAATTCGTGTGTTTGATCCCAAATATCTTACCTCCATGTGCAATATCTATGGCAATACACCCGCGCCAAGTTGGGTAATCTCAACAATGGATGCTGCACAGCTTGCGTTTAATAAAATGACATCAGCAAAATTGGAAAATCACAGCTTTGGCAGAGCGTTACCCAACGCGCCAAAACACCCGCAGATAGCAGATTCTCTTGATGCTAGACGCATGGGGTGTCCGCTTCCGTTAGTGCATACTGCCCGCTCACTGCGTCGCTTAGCCGTGGGGGAAATACTAGAAATCGTTACGATAGAACCGGGCTCTGTCAACGAGATTGAATATTTATGCAAATGTACAGGCTCAAAACATATAGCGCTAGCGGAAGGAGAGTACGGTTATTCATTCTATATTGAGCGCAGACTCGAAATTACAGCGAAATCGCGATGACAGTTTATTAAATACACTAATTATCTCACTACTTATTCCCAGATGATCAAGCCATGCCTTTGAACCGATGGGCATCCGTAAAAGGACGGCACCACCCATTCATTAGCATGCTCGATTTTTTTGTTAGGCAGAAGGCGGCCACTGTGTATACCCAAACTACTTGGAAATGCAGGTAGGCGGCAAAGTCGCGAATCCCCATGAGCTTAGACAACCTAAGTGATTGGGGTGAGCGACTGCAGCGTGCGCAGCTTGGCCTTTGGTGCAACGACCCTGCAATTTCAAGTAGAAAGGGTATAGGCTTGCGCGCTGGCAACGAAACCACTTGACGGGTAGTGAACTGCTGACGTCGTGTGTATCCCTAAAAATTGCCTTGATGTCCTGCAGGTGTTCCGCAGCGTAAGAGTCGCGTAGTTTGCGTCTCTCCTCAACGATCGGATCTTGCCACATAACAGCAATCTTCCAATCGCTCTGATGGTGCACCAATTATTGGTGGTTCGTCGCTTGCACCACGACACACCGATTCAATTTTCGGGTGCATTATCGTATTCGCGATATGCGTGCAGTTCCACGTAAGCAGGTAATTGACACCGTTAAGAAAATGGTGACGACAGATGTTTAGGCGTCAGAGGCCGGATCACCCGGCTTGCTACGCTGGTTATTGGCGATAGCGTGGTGCGGTGTGTAGCGGAAGCGATCAAGGCGGTTATAGCTAATCATCTGTTGCACTTGATTAATATAGTCCTGACCTTTTATGGAGTATTTAATTAACCCCTCTGCCAGTTGTTCGCCGTTAAGCGGTTGATAGTTGGCACGCAGCTCCTGACGAATCTGGCGTAGCGGCTCGTAGGCAGGGTGGCTATTGAGCAACAGGATGTAGTTGGCAATAGAGTCCTGTAACGAGCTGAATTTACGGAAATACTGGCGCTCTTCGCCGGAGCGTTTTTGCTGCCCGATACCTTGAGCAGGGTCGTTGGCAATCACACCAAAAAGGTTATTGCCCTCAAGCACAAAGCGTGACTTGCCCCAGGCGGACTCCAGTGCTGCCTGCGCCAGGGCTAAATCGACAGGGATAATATCAACGCGGGAGAGGAGTTCATCGCGGGCATCAATGCTGGTGAGGGGATCTTTGCTAACGCGATAGTTTTCAGCAAGGGTGGCCAGCCAGCGCTGATCCCTTTTTTGCAGTATCTCATCCTGCTCAAGCGCGGTAATTAGACGCAGCAGACGACTGCGGTCAGCGGTTAAGGAGCTGTTTACGCGGTGCACCAACGGGGATATTTTTTTGAAAAAGAACTCTTTGCGGCTCACGATAGCCTCACGATCATCAGCGCGATCCGCATCACTCTCTGCAGCGGGTTCAGGGTAGAGGGTGAGTCCGGTGATCGGTTGGTGCGCCTTTTTCTGCCAGTCAAAACTGTGAGTTGAATCGGTTGGGTCGGTCTCATTTGTGATGCGCTGCGCGAAGAGGCGACTGCTGTCGGCATCAAAGTTGAGTGGCGTCAAGCCGTTCTCAAAATGAATGGTCGCCCCTAACTGCAGAATTAATACGGCTGAGCCGAGAAAAAAGGTTGTATCACGGTAGGTCATCAAATTTTTTCAACGCTCTGTTTAGTAGGATATTGGTGATATTAGCAAAGGCTAATAAATCTACCTATTCAGATTACTTATCGACCTATAAAAAAAATGGTTATACTGTACCCATGGCGTGTAACTTATCTGGCTCACTGTCAATGCCATTAAGTTAAGCCTGAGGATCTCCACCACCCGCTTGCCGAGACCCGGTAAGCGGGCAGTGGACACCCTTATCTTAATGGCATTGGGCTCACTGCGGATACCCTGAACATGGATTTATTGACAAGTACGGTTTTGATTTTTATGTTAATTTTTATTAGCGCCTTCTTCTCCAGCGCGGAGATATCGCTTGCTGCCAGTCGTAAAATTAGGTTGGTGCAGTTGCGCGATGAAGGCGATCCGCGGGCAGGGATGGTACTCGAACTGCTGGCGCAGCCGGGCCATTTTTTTACCACCGTGCAAATCGCCCTGAATGTGGTGGCGATTTTTGCCGGGGTGATCGGTGAAAGTGTCTATACCCCCTCGCTTACCCTTTTTTATGGTCAATGGCTGGATGATGAGCGTGCCGCCAGCCTCGCCTCGTTAAGCTCTTTTGCGGGGGTGACCGTCGCCTTCATTCTCTTGGCAGATCTGATCCCCAAGCGGATCGCTATGGTAATTTCAGAGCGTCTTGCGCTGCGCGTCATTCGCCCGATTCGCTGGACGATACTGATTTTTCGACCCCTGATCTTTCTCTTAAACGGCATTGCCAATCAGGTGATTCGCCTGTTGGGTTTCCCCCAGACCCAGATTAATGACATTACTGCCGCTGATATTATCGCGATGACCAACGCGGGTGCTCTGACCGGCGAGGTGGCCGCGCATGAGCGACGTTTAATTGAAAATATTTTTGAGCTGGAGGAGCGTAACGCCCCCTCAAGCATGACGACGCGGGAGTCGATTGTCTGGATTGAGCGGGGTGAGAGTGAGGAGAGTATCCGAACGAAAATTATTGGTAATCCCCATGCCAAATATCCGGTCTGTATGGGGGCGATTGATCAGGTGATAGGCTATGTCGATGCGCAGGATATTCTCTGCCACCTGTTGCAGGGAAAGGCGATTGTGTTGCGTGAGGATGGCGATGGTCTGTTGCGTAACGCCTTAATTCTTCCCGAGAGTCTCTCCCTTGCGGAAATTATGGCGCAGTTTAAAGCCGCGCGAGAAAGCTTTGCCCTCATTATTAATGAGTACGCACTGGTGGTCGGTCTGATTACCCTAAACGATATTACCCTGGCACTTCTCGGGGATGACCATGTAGCGATTGATGAAGAGCAGATTATTCAGCGCGATGAGAACTCTTGGTTGGTCGAGGGGTTAACCGTGATTGGCGACCTGCAGCGGATTCTCGAAATTGAGCGTTTTCCTGATGATGATCAATATGAAACCATTGCTGGTTTCATGATGTATATGTTGCGCAAGGTTCCTAAACGAACCGATTCGGTAACCCATGCAGGCTACAAATTTGAGGTGGTCGATATTGACCACTATAAAATTGATCAGTTGCTGGTGACGCGACTGGCATCCAAGCCGGATGAGTCGTTTGTTAGTCGAGCGATTTCAGAACTTTAAGTCCTTTATGACGTTGGGCATGAAGTACCTTAATATCACGGCTAAGCTTTTTTACCCGTTTATCACTCTTCTCATCCTTTAGCTCATCTTTGAGATCGTGCTCACGCTTGCGCAGCTTCTTTAGCACTGATTTTATGCAGGAGCGTTTGCTGCAGTCGATGCTCTTCTTACCGATCACGCTTTGGACAATCTCACTCATCACAATTTTTGCCACGGTCTTTCTCCTAGGTTATTAACGAAAGGTCAAGCAGCGAACTATTGATCTCTATTTTTTTCCGGCTTTTCTGAAAGCGCGTGACGTTCATCATCATCCAGTGACAGGGCATACTCAACGCTGGTAATGCCCGGGTCGGGGGCACGAAAGAGTGAACTGCCGACCGCTATCAGCTTGGTGGCAATATCATGAGCATAACTGGTATCGTTCATCAGTGAAGTACCCATTTGTGGGGATATTTTACCTTCTCGAATCAGGGTGTCAATTTGTTGATTGAGGTGATCATCCGCCTCGTCAATCTGAACCCGTAACTGATCGAGGGCAAGAATACCCAGATCATCATCCTCATTGCTACGGATCTCTTCCATCTCCTGTAAAACAGATGCGATCTGCTCACGAATCGCCATGTACTCCTGACGAATATGGGCGTTGTTGGAGTGGGCATAGATGGTAAAGTTTTTGCGTAGATGTTTAACGTCTTTAATCGCCTCGACCAGTGAACGGCTCGCTTCGCGCAGCCACGAAAGGGTTCCTGACTGGTTTTGGCTCCAGCTCACCTGCGCTTTGGAGATAAATTCAATAATAGCACTGTAGAGATCTTTAATCTGCTGCTGATAGAGCGTATCAAAGTCGAAGTCCTCACCGGGGCTTTTACGCTGACTAATGGCCGAGAGGGTGGCGTCGGGTTGAAGGTCAGCGGGTTTTAACAGCAGGCTGCGCATAATTAGATCGCGACCATTCTCATAGAGGTGGCCGCACTCCTGACGCAGTGCACTAACCGCCGCATCGGGAAACTCGGCCGAGGCGTTGTTAAGATAGCGTGGTTTGCTGGTGGCGATCTCTGGACGCTTAAAGGTAGCAACCAGAAATTTTTGCAGCTGATCAGTGAAGGGGAGCATGACCATCACTCCGACCAGATTGAAGATGGTGTGAAAGACCGCAAGCTTGAGGGTGTAATCATTGTCGGCAATGCCGACGGCGGCACTGGTAAAGTCCACGGCATCGCGGAACTGGCCGATAAAGGTGATGGCGATTATGCCGGTGACCACGTTAAAGATAAGGTGCGCGGCGGCAAGGCGTTTGCCCTGTTCGTTGGCACTCATGGCGCCAATAATTGCGGTAATGGTTGTGCCGATATTGGCGCCAATCGCCAGTGCCAAGGCATTCTCATAGGTGATCTGCCCTGCCCCGAGTGCCGTAATAATGAGTACCAGGGTGGCGTGGCTTGATTGCATAATGACCGTTGCCGCCATACCAAACAGGGTAAAGACAATCAGCCCCCAAAAACCTGTCATCGCATAGGCGGCAAGGTCAAGGGTATCGCGGAAGGCATCAAAGCCATCTTTCATGTAGTGAATGCCGAGAAAGAGAAAACCGAGGCCGATAAGAATAGAGCCGATGCCTTTAAGTGATTTGGCGCTTTGAAAAACAAGAATGACACCAAAAACCAGCATCGGCATGGCGTAGGCGGCAATATCGACCTTAAGACCAAAGCCTGCGATTAACCAAGCGCCGGTGGTGGTGCCGATATTGGCGCCAAAGATGATGCCAATACCTGCTCCCAAGCCAATTAGGCCGGCACTGAGAAAGGAGATGGTAATGACCGATACCAGTGAACTCGACTGCATAATGGTGGTGGAGATGATGCCAAAGGTGAGGCTCTTCCACATCTTGTCGGTGGTGCGTTGCAGCATCTGCTCCAGCATGCCGCCGGTAAAGGCGCGAAACCCCTCTTCTAACGAGAGCATACCGGCAAGAAAGATAGCGACTCCCGCAGCGATCATCTTAAAATCGGGGCTAACCCAGAAGCCGTAACCAAGTACTGAGAGAATGGCTATAAGAAATAGTTTACGGTATGACATGGCGAATCCCTTGCTTGCTAGGGTTAAACAGAACGAAGTAGTTAAGTAACCGTTCAGACCCCCACCACTTTTGCCCCCTCTCCCCTCGGGAGAGGGTTGGGGTGAGGGTAAAAAAGCAAGGCGTCTGAACGGTTACGTAGTTAATCGACGGTAATATTTTTATCATATTTTTGTCACACCGATTTTATGCTTCATTCATAGAGAGGGCAAGCGTTAAACATTGATGGATTTGATTTAAGTCAGGTGATCCGCGCCTCGGGTGCGATTGACCTGATAAGTGATTGATCTCACAATAAGAGATAGAGTTACCCACAGAAGCTGTGGATAACTTTGTGGATAGTGGGTGAGTAAGTGCTATTAACTGGCACCCTGCAAGGGTTTGAGTTAGATTGGCCAAATTTTGAACATATCTGGTAACTTATTTAAAATCAGTCTCTTACATCTGTTTTCTCGGTGCCAGCAACAGAGTGCTGACTAACTTGGGTGATTTGGCGCTAACTCTCTGATGTGCTGTGTGTAAGTGATAAGTTAAGTTGTGAACGCGGATTAAGCTGGAGAGTAAAAGTGGACGATCAACAGTTTTGGCAAGCCATTGCAGAGGTGATTGGTGAGGCGACTGCCAGCCCTTTTGCGGTCAACCCGGTAGAGCTGAGCGTGCGCAGCGTCGCTGGCGGCTCAATTAACCAGAGTTATCGCTTAAGCGACGGGGTGCGTCATTTTTTTGTTAAGCTGAATCGTGCCGAGCGGCTCGCGATGCTGCGTGCCGAGCTGGCGGGGTTACGGGCATTGGCAGTGTGTCCGCAGCTGCGTCTGCCGTTACCGATCACCGTTGGTCGTTTGGGCGGGCGTGCCTATCTGGTTATGGAGTGGCTAGATTTAACGTCACAGGGGGATTATCTCCGTCTGGCGCAGGCGTTAGTGGCGCTGCACCGCATCACCAGTGACCGCTTTGGCTGGCATGGTGACAACACCATCGGATCATCGCCGCAAGCGAACCGCTGGCATCAGAATTGGTCTGATTTTTGGCGCGAAGAGCGTTTGTTGCCGCAGCTGCGCCAGTTAACGGGGAGCGCTTTGGCGCAGCAGGGGGCGCAGCTGCTGCAGCGGTTACCGCAACTCTTGGCGGGGCATCAGCCCCAACCCTCCCTGCTGCACGGCGATCTCTGGTCAGGAAATGTTGCTTTTATGGCGCCTGCAAGTGATGGCGCGGCGGTTATTTTTGATCCGGCCTGCTATTACGGTGACAGGGAAGCAGATCTCGCTATGAGTGAGCTTTTTGGTGGTTTTCCCCCGCAGTTTTATCAGGCCTACCAACAGGCATGGCCATTAGCGCCGGGTTATCAACAGCGCAAGCGGCTGTATAACCTCTACCATCTGCTTAATCACCACTTGATGTTTGAGGAGCATGGGGTGTCGGGGGGGTATGGGGCGCAGAGTTTGCAGGTGATGCGGCAGTTATTGGCAGCGTAAATCAATAGCCAATCATTGGCAATGCGGGTAGGCGCCTTTGCAAATCGTTTAGCTATAAAACGCGGGCTCTCCCGCCGGGCGGGTACGAAAGCGGCGGTAACCCCACTGATACTGGGCGGGGCAGCGGCGCACCAGCGCTTCGATAGCGCGGTTGAGCGCAGTGATCGAGCTGAGGGTATCAAGGTCGGGGGTGATCTCCTCTGCCGTCTGCAGGTGAATATGAAAACCTCTCCCCCAACCTAGACGTTCGGCGTAGGCAAGAATCGGTTGGGCGCTGCTCTTCTGTTGCAGTCGTGTTAGCAGGGTCATGGTATTGGCGGCGTGACCAAAGAAGGGGGCGAAGTAGCCATCTGCCTCGCGCGGATCCTGGTCGGGAAGAATACCAATCATCTTATGGCTGGAGAGCGCTTTGTAGAGAGCGCGCACCCCCTGTGGGGTGGTCGGCACGAGTTCGGCGCCAAAACGTTCGCGCCCTTTTTTAATCGGTATTTCGAGTTCTGCTTGGCGTGGTGGACGGTAGAGTGAGGTAATACCATAGTTTTTTGCACAATAGAGGCCGATGATCTCCCAGGCACCAAGGTGTGGGGCGATAATAATCACCCCCTGCTCGGCGGCGATGGCGCTCTTCAGGCTCTCTTCACCGCTGACGCTGTGAATTAATTCGCTAAATTTATCAGCGTGACACGAGAGCAGCAGGGGGAGTTCGCAGAGGGTTTTTCCATCCTCAATCAGACTCTGGCGAATCAGGCGCTGTTGCGCCGCGTGGTGGAGTTCGGGAAAACAGCGTCTGATGTTAATCGCGGTGATGCGTTGAACCGTGTTCGGTATGAGGGCTGTCAGGCTGCCCAGCAGATAGCCAAGGGCGTGACAAAGGGGTAAGGGGGTGCGGGCAAGCAGTGGGTAGAGGCGGTGATACATGGCGTTATGGCCCCGCGAGCAGGGGCTTCATGGTGGCCAGCAGGCTCTTAAACAGCCCCGGATGGCGCCGCTCTTCACTGGCCAGTAGATCTTTAAAGTGCTGACGTTCGGTTGGCTTGCGAAAGCAGGCGGGGCAGTTATCAGGTATCACCGGTAGTTGAGCGCTCTGAGCAAAAGCACTGCTTTGGCGCTCGCGCATATAGACCAAGGGGCGAATAATGCGCAAATCGCCGCGATCATTGGTGTAGTGGGCACGCATGGTGCGCAACTGGCCGCGATAGAAACTGGACATGAGAAAACTCTCTGCTAGATCGTCCAGATGCTGTGCTAGGGCAATAACGTTGTACCCCTCTTTGCGAGCGGTGGTATAGATAATGCCGCGTTTCATGCGGGCACAAAAGGCGCAAAAGGAGAAGCTGGGCTCATCGGCGTGCTTTTCGGCGTCGCTGGCAATCGCCTGCTCACGGTAGAAGTAGGGGATACCAAGGTCGTTAAGATAGGCCTTGAGTGGACTTGGATCAAAGCCCGGGATCTGCGGGTCAACGGTGATCGCCGCCAAGCGAAAACGCACCGGCGCATAACTTTGCAGATGGTGGAGAATATGCAGTAGGGTGAGCGAGTCTTTACCCCCCGAGAGTCCAAGGAGAACTGCGTCATCCTCCTGAATCATCTGGAAATCGACAATGGCACGCCCGACAGGGCGCATAATCGCCTTGGGGGGGATTCGCTGGGAGGGGTTCATGTTTTGGCGACTCATGGCGGTTATTGTATACCCAAACTACTTGGAAATGCAGGTAGGCGGCAAAGTCGCGAATCCCCATGAGCATAGATTAACTATGTGATTGGGGTGAGCGACTGCAGACAACGACCCTGCAATTTCAAGTAGAAAGGGTATAGCGCAAAATGGGTCACAAAATGGCTGTAATCATGGCGCAACAGTGGTTTAATAGAGACCATGATGCCTACCGTGAAAAACCTAACCCCTGAAGCGGCCTTTGCGCTGCTAAGTAGCAACCCGCGAGCGGTGCTGGTGGATGTGCGTTCCAGCATGGAGTTCCTCTTTGTCGGTCACCCCAAAGGGGCGATTCATCTTGCCTGGATTGATGAACCGGACTGGGTCGTTAACCCCGATTTTGTCCGTCAGGTGCGAGAATTGATGTTGGGCGGTGCCAGTGATAACTTTGGTAACGCTGCTGCCCCGGTGATCTTAATCTGTCGCAGTGGCAAGCGCTCGCTGGAGGCGGGGCAACTGCTTCTCGAGGCGGGCTTTAGTGAAGTTTATAATGTACTGGATGGCTTTGAGGGTGAGCGTGATGCCAACCATCAGCGCAGTACGCTGGGGGGTTGGCGTTTTGTCGGGCTGCCGTGGGAGCAGTGTTAGGCCGGACGTTGTGATTGATGAGTTCCGAATCGCCAACTACTGAAGGGCCACCACCCTATCTCGATCCCAAATCGGCGATTGACCGTTTTCGTCTGATTAACGATGCGCGGCTACAGCGCACCTATGACTCAATCACCCCGTCGCAAGCGGAGCTTATTCAGCTTCTTCCTCTCTATTTCTGTATCAACCATCCAATGCTGCCGGGTTACGTCTCCAAGGATACCCCCTGTGGTATCGAGTGCTACGAACCAAATAAAGAGCTGCTGAATTTGGTTAAGCGTCAAGCCAAGAGCCTGCAATATCAGAAAGTAAGTCGCAATGAGATTCAGGCGCTCTATGTCATGGGTAGCGCTGGAAGTATCGCTTTTAATGAGCAGAGCGATTTTGATTTTTGGCTCTGTTATCACCCTTCGTTAGATCCGCTGCAAATTGAGAAGCTGTCACGCAAAGCGCTGGCGCTGGAGCAGTGGGGGGAGAAGATGGGGCTGGAGCTCCATTTTTTTCTGATGAATGCCGATGCTTTTCGTCTTGGTACCGTCAATGCGCTCAGCAGTGAGAGTAGCGGCACGGCGCAACATGCGCTGCTGCTGGATGAGTTCTATCGCACGGGTCTGCTGCTGGCAGGGCGGGTGCCCTCCTGGTGGGCTGTACCGCCCAATCAGGGACATACGCAGTCACTGAAAGAGTTTGAGTTAAAGCGCTTTATTTTTTACCGTGACCTAATCGATTTTGGCAATCTTGAGGACATCCCCTCGGGCGAGTATTTTGGGGCGGCGGTATGGCAGCTTGCCAAGGCGATTGAGTCCCCTTATAAGTCGATGATTAAACTACTGTTAATCGAAACTTATGTGAGTGAATATCCGCAGGTCAGGCTGCTTAGTCAGCAGTTTAAGGAGCAGGTCTATTTAGGTGAAACCAATTTAGAGAAGCTTGATCCCTACCTTAATCTTCTCGAAAAGCTTGAACGCTATCTAAAACATAATCGTGATACGTCGCGTCTTGAATTACTTTATCGCGCCTTCTACCTCAAACTGAATCTGCCGATGAGCAAGGAGGATGTCGGGCGGCGGCAGCAGTGGCGGCGTGAGCGCTTTAACGACATTATTGCCGGATGGGGTTGGGCAATGCCACAAATTGTCAAACTCGATAGTCGTGGCAGCTGGACTATCACGCTGGTTTCTGAAGAGCGCCAGAATATATTTGATGCCCTGGCATTAAGCTACCGTGCGTTAAAAACGGCGGTGCGTGTCTTTAGTGAGTCCAATCGCATTACCGATGATGATCTCATGATTTTGGGGCGCAAACTCTACGCAGCCTACGAGCGCAAGGCGGGCAAGGTCGAGATAGTTAGCCGTGGCAGCCAGAGCAATCTGCACATGAAATCGCTCTCTATTCATGAGTCGCGTGATTTGAGTGAGCGGCCGGTCTGGCAGCTTTTTACAGGCTATGTTGACGTTAAGTCAGCAAGTGGTAGCGGGGCGATAAAACAGGCGCGCAGTCTTATTGAGATTATCGCCTGGGGCTATTTCAACGGGGTGATTGATCGCACCAGTGCCATTGCTGTCTTTACCAAAAATCCTGAGGTGGTGAACAGTACCATTAGTAAACTCGTGGATCGTTTTTATAAAAGCTTTCCTGAGGGCGTACAGGTTAAGTCCTCTACCGAGGACTTTGCTTCGGCTGCGGTGGTGCGCCAAAGCGATTTCTTTATTAATGTCGGTGCGGCGGTTACCGGGGGGTTCAATCCGCATCAGCATGGTGCGACCGGGCGTTTCAGTGATCCGTTAAGTTTGGGATATAAGCGCATTTCAGTGCTAGAGCGCCTTGATCTGGTCGCGGTCAATAGCTGGAATGAGGTGATGGTTAGTAGTCATATCGGCAACCGTGGTGTGGTCGATGGTATTGTCCAGTTTTTCAAATGGTACGTCAGTGATCCGCTGATAGTTCCGCAGGTACCTGATTTTTTCTCGTTGGGGATTCGTCAGGGTACCTCGATCCCCTTTCGCTTGCACAAACTCTTCGAAAATATGATCGCCTGCTTCTTTGATGGCAAGGGCCAGCTTCACCGTCACTATATTCTCTGTGTCGGCACGACCATTTTTGCGATCACCCTTAACCAGGGGATTATCTCTTCGGAGCAGTTTGCTAATGAGGGTGAACTGAGCAAGTTTCTCTCGCAGTCGCGCTATTTTTACAACCGCGTCACTTTTGATGAGTTCGCCCTGCTCGAATCACCGCTGCCGCTTATTTACAGTAACCATCGTTCCGGGGTGATTCAGTTCTTTTATCTGGTGCGCGGTAATCTCGCCCATATTCATATACTCGATGAGCGCGGCATGCTCTTTGTGACCGAGTGGGAGTACCTCAACAGCGAAATGCTGCTGCGTCACTATGATACCTTCTTCGATGCGGTGATTAATCGGATGAATCTGCTCATTCAGGACGGGCCGGCGAATGTGATGGTCGAGGGTGTCGAGTGGGCATAGATGGTAAAGTTTTTGCGTAGATGTTTAACGTCTTTAATCGCCTCGACCAGTGAACGGCTCGCTTCGCGCAGCCACGAAAGGGTTCCTGACTGGTTTTGGCTCCAGCTCACCTGCG
>JADGBN010000109.1 GCA_015231435.1 Gammaproteobacteria bacterium | reverse complement strand
GGCTGTCGTTCTGGTCACCTGTGATGAATCCCCCGAGCGCTTGATGCTGCATTTGGCTGAACTGGATATGCAGCCTGCGGCGGGCCCTAGCGACCGCCTGAGAATTCTCGACTTTCGACCGGAGGTGTATGAGGGCGTGGTCGGAGATTTTGATCTGGCCGCTATCCTGCTGCGTATTGCAACAGCGATCGAAGCCAGTGGCGCCAGTTTTTTGGTCATCGATTCTCTGCAAAATCTGTTGTTGGGGTTGGGAATGCGGATCCCCGATCGAGAGTTGCTGAAGATATTTGATTGGTTACGTGGGCAGCAGGTAACTACGCTGGTGACAGGTGCTAAGTCGAGCAATGACAGTCAAGAGTCTGTGCTTGATGAGTATGCAGTAGATTGTGTTATTCATTTGGAACAGATCGTAGTTGACCACCTCATGACCCGTTATTTACGAGTGGTCAAACTGCGCGGCTCGGGTCACGGGACTAACGAGTATCCTTTCAGCTTAAGCACGAAGGGTATCTCTGTTTTGCCGATTACCAGCGCACAACTGCAGGATCACGCGGTTGACCAGCGTCTCTCCACAGGTCTGGATCGACTTGACCAGATGTTAGGGGGTGAGGGGTACTGGCAGGGCTCGGTCCTAATGATCAGTGGGCGCTCGGGCAGCGGTAAGTCGATTCTGGCCGCTACACTGTTGCATAGTGCTGTCGTCCAAGGGTTACGCGGTCACTACATTACCTTCGAAGAGTCAGAAGATGATTTTGTGCGAAACATGCGTTCGGCGGGAGTTGAACTAGCCGAGGGTATAAGATCAAAACAACTGCGTCTGCAGTCGGTTCGTCCGGTGGAAAAAGGCTTGGAAGAACATTTGATTGAGATTATTGAACAGGTAAAGCAGACCAGAGCACAGCTATTGGTGCTGGATCCCATCTCATCATTGGTGGAGATGGGCAGTGTAAAGCAAGTGAAACTGTTGTTGATCCGCTTCATTTCGTTCATCAAGGGAATGGGCGTTACTTTATTGCTGACTGAACTGTTGCCAGATGGCTCCTCTGACTACAGTGAGTTGGCAATATCCAGCTTGGCCGATAGCTGGATTCGTCTGCGGCAACGTGAAACCAATGGCGAGTTAAATCGCCTGATTAACGTCGTGAAGTCTCGTGGAAACGCCAGTTCCAACCAAGTAAAAGAGTTTCTTATCACTCGGCAGGGAATAGTAATTGAGGACCCCTATGTAGGAGATGGGGTATTACTGGTAGGGGCTGCTAAAGCCGGACAGATGCGTAACGATCAAGAGCAGTTGGCGGCAGGGCATTATGAGTTGGCGCGGGTTGAGCAGCTAAATAATACATTGATCAGTACTCTGGAGGCAAAACAGAAGGTGCTGATCGCCGATTTTGAAGCAGAACAGGCTCGGTTGTTGCGGGAACAAAAAGAGCTGCAACGCCAGATGGATGCAATCGTCGCTCGACAAAACGCAACGTCACAAGAGTATGGACAATGAAAAGGTTTCAGCTCCGGCTCTACGTGATAGGCAACAGCGTGTTGTCGAAACGAGCCATAGCCAATCTGGAGTTGCTTTGTGCTCAAGCGGAATTCGATAGAGCCTATGAAATCAAGGTAATCGATCTGCTGAAGCATCCACAGTTGGCTGAAGAGGAGAAAATCCTTGCAACGCCGGTTCTGATTCGTCATTTTCCTGAGCCGATGCGTCGCATTATTGGCGATCTTTCCAATCTTTCGGATGTTCTGGTTGGATTAGATCTCACTGAATCCGATCATTGATGCATACCTCCCCGCCCCACAGACAATGGGAACGGCTGATTTCTGCCTTGGGTGAGTCGGTGTTGGTATTGGATGATTCCGGATATATCCTGTTCGCCAATCCAGCTGCAAGTCTTTTGATGGAGCGAGATCTAGAGAGTCTGATTGGCTTTCCCTTCTCCGTTCCTTCGGCCTCAATAGAACGCACTGAGATTGATGTGATGCTCCCGAAAGGGCGAACGCGCAAGGTGGAAGCCACAGTGAAACTAGGCTCCTGGTTTGATAAGGAGGCTTGGATCGTCACCTTGCACGACATCCACGAACGCAAGTTGCAAGAAGTTCGTCTGCGTATGGCCTCGCACGTTTTTGCCTCGGCGCATGAGGCGATTCTGATCACAGACCCACAGGGTGTGATACTGGATGTGAACGCCTCCTTCACGCAACTGACCGGATTTGCACTGGCTGAAGTGCAGGGCAAAACCCCGCGAGTTCTCAAGTCGGGTCGGCATGAAAAATCGTTCTATAAACGTCTCTGGCACGATCTGTTGAGCAAAGGAGAGTGGTTCGGTGAGCTGTGGAATCGGCGCAAGAGTGGTGAGGTCTACTTACAGCGCATTAGTATCACATCCGTGCGCGATGATCTGGGACAGATTCAGTTCTTCATCGGTTTCACCGAAGATATCACCGAGCAGCGTGAGCACGAGGCTCATCTCGAGTTCATCGCGCAGCATGATAGTCTGACACGATTACCAAACCGTGTTTTGCTAGCCGATCGTCTACAGCAAGCAATGTTCCATGCCAACCGTAGCGGGCGTTGTTTAGCTTTGGCTTATATTGACTTGGATGGATTCAAAGAGATCAACGACAAGTTGGGACATATCGCCGGGGACGCCTTGCTGGTGGGCTGTGCCGAAAATATGAAAAAAGCCTTGCGTCAGGACGATACCCTCTCGCGTGTCGGTGGCGATGAGTTTGTGGCTGTGATCGTCGATCTTGTCGAAACACAGGATGCCATACCACTGCTTAATCGTCTGATCGAAGCGGCCAGTAAAGCGGTTGTCCACGAAGAGCGCCACATGCGGGTCACTGCCAGTCTGGGTGTCACCTTCTATCCTCAAGAAAAGATGTCAGAGCCGTTCAGCTCAGAGCAACTGATTCGTCAAGCTGATCAGGCCATGTATAAGGCCAAGCAGGAAGGAAAAAATCGTTATTACCTGCTAGATCTTGACTCTGAATACGTGCTCAAGGACATTCATCGCCGCTTGGAGGAGATCGAGAGGGGGCTGCGTGAAGAGGAGTTTGTTCTTCACTTCCAGCCCAAAGTAGAGTTGCGTACTGGTCGCGTATTTGGATTTGAGGCCTTGGTGCGTTGGAACCACCCAAAGCATGGTTTGCTGATGCCTGGGGATTTTCTTCCCTTTATTGAGAATCACAGGCTGATGATCGAATTGGGAAACTGGGTGCTTGATAGTGCGCTGAAGCAAATTCATCTCTGGTTTAAGCAGGGCTTGGCTTTCGAAGTGAGTGTCAATGTTTCTGCCCGTCAGTTGCAGAGTGACTTTGTGCAGACCCTGTCGGCCCATCTGAATAATTGGCCAGAGGTACCACCACATCTATTGACCCTAGAAGTGCTGGAGACCAGTGCTTTGGATAATCTGGATCATATCTCAGCGATTATCAAACAAGCTAATGCCTTGGGTGTTGGCTCCTCTCTAGACGACTTCGGTACGGGGTACTCATCTCTGGCCTATCTGAAACGACTGCCTATAGGACAGCTCAAAATTGATCGTCTTTTTGTCAATGAGATGACCATGCACACCGATGACTTTGCCATCATAGAAGGCGTGATGGGCTTGGCTTCGGCGTTTCGCTTACAAGTTATCGCTGAGGGCATGGAAAGCCCTGAGCAGGGAGTTATGCTGTTGCAGCTCGGGTGTGAGTTCGCCCAAGGTTTTTGTATTGCTCGCCCCATGCCGATTGACGAGATCGAACACTGGCTAGAAAAGTGGCATCCGGACCCTGCGTGGTCCGAAACCCCGCGCTTGAGTAAGGAGAAAACGACACTGTTGTATGCCTGTATCGAACACAAGGCATGGAATCACCACCTGCAAAGCTATCTTGAGGGAGGCGAACATCTGCCGCCTGAACCTAGCATTCGGTGCCGTTTCGGTCAATGGTTGTGTGAGCAACCGGGTTATCCCTTTGCAGAAGGCGAGGAGTTAAGAGATCTTTACGAGATACACGAGCAGTTACATCAAGTGGCTTTGCAGCTGATCTTGGAGAAGCATCGGGGGGAGTGCTCGGCGCAGTTGCCGACGTACTTCGAACTGAGCAACGATTTGCAGGCGAAATTGCGTCAGATGATGGGGTTATTTGTGTCGACCTGATTTAACTGTTAGCACTGTTGCGAAAATAGGCTCTTCGCCGAGATTTGCTGAATGAAAGGTCTCTCAGTGGTACTGATTGGCCGATTTTGTCACAATACGCATCTACTAGATTGAATAATTTACTCATTTTGTCGCCTCCCATTTGGAGCCAATCATGCTGCACCTTTACGACCCGAATTATTCAACCACCCGCCGACGCGCGTTTTAGCAAGAGGTCACGCAGCATGACCTTCGCCCTGCAACTGACGCCCAAGGGGCATTTTCAGTTAGCTTCGCAAGCGGATGCGCCGCCCTTGTCCGAGGCGCTGGCCGAGCGGCTGGCGGCGGCGTTTGCGCAGGGCGTGGGACACGGCATGTTGCATCTGGGCGCGGCGGAGGTCGCCACTGCCCTGCCGCCCCTCTGGGGGTTCTGGAGGGACTTCGCGGCACGTTTTGTGACGGCGTTAACTGCGACGCCCGAGGACGCCGAGATCGCGGTCGCTGCCCCCGATGCCCTGGCGCGCGAAACCCTCTGCCTAGATGCACCGCCGATGACGGGCGCGGAGTATCTGACGCCAGAGATCTTCCTTGCGCTCTGGGCGCAGATCGAGACGGCGGTGAAGAGCGAACTGGCTACTTGCGGCGGTTCACTCCTAGATCTTCTCAAGGCGAAACATCCAGCCTGGAGTCTCGTCGGGCGCGTCCATTTCAATCTGGCTGAAAACCGCAAGGATGCGGAATACCCCTTCGCTTTTCTGGCCACCTACACGTCGCGCTTGTCGGCGCACGGCAAGGTACAGCATCTGCCACTTTCGCAGGCAGTAACGGAATTCTCTGGGGGCAAAAAAAAGGCGCAGCTGCTGTCGCTGCTTCTGCCCGTGCAAAAAGCGGCGAAAAGCTGCGACTGGCTGGACGAGATGGTGAGGGAGGGCGACATCTATCACCCCTTGCGCTGGGGTGTTGATGAAGCGGTCTGCTTCCTTAAGGATGTGCCGCATTTGCAAGGTGCGGGCATCGTTGTGCGTATGCCGAGAACATGGTCTGCGGATCGGCCTGCCCGCCCCAAGGTCTCTGCCACCGTTGGCAGCAAGAATCCTTCGCTGCTCGGCATGGATGCGCTGCTCGACTTCCACATGGCCGTCACGCTCGACGGTCAGCCGCTAACCCCTGCAGAAGTTCAACAACTGCTGGCGGCGAGCGCCGACCTGCAATGGATACGCGGCCAGTGGGTGGAGGTGGACCGCGACCGGCTTGCGCAGCTCCTCTCACGTTTTCAGGGTATTGAGAATGCTGCGGCGGACGGGCTGCCCTTCGGACAGGCCATGCGTCTGCTGGCGGGCACGGCGATTGACGATGCTTTACCCGCCGATCCGGACTGGTCGGAAATCGTCGCCGGCGATTGGCTGGCCGAGATGCTTCAGGGCTTGCGCTCGCCGGAAGGGTTGGCCGCTGTCACTCCCGGCCCAGCGCTGCAAGCGAACTTGCGCCCCTACCAGCAAGCAGGGGTGCGCTGGCTGCACCTGCTCACCCGCATGGGCTTGGGGGCCTGCCTTGCTGATGACATGGGTCTGGGTAAGACGATCCAGATATTGGCGCTGCTGCTCACCTTGCCGCGAACACGCCCCAGCCTATTGGTGGCACCGGCTTCTCTGCTGGCCAACTGGCAACAGGAGGCCGAACGCTTCACGCCCACCCTGAGCTGCCTTATCGCCCACCCGTCGGCGATGTCACAAGTTGATCTACGCGCGCTGGACAGTGAGCAGCTGGCGGGCACGGATCTGGTCATCACCAGCTACGGCACGCTGATGCGCCTGCCCAATCTGCTGGCGATGCGCTGGCATCTGGTGGTGGCCGACGAAGCGCAGGCGCTGAAGAACCCATCCGCCAAGCAGACGAAGGCAGTCAAACAACTTGTGGCCAGCGCTCGTATCGCACTGACCGGCACACCGGTGGAGAATCGGCTTTCCGATCTCTGGTCGATTTTTGACTTCACCCATCCGGGCCTGCTGGGATCGCAGAAGGCCTTTACCCGGTTGACGAAAAATATGGCCCATTACGGACCACTGCGGACGCTGGTCAATCCCTACATCCTGCGCCGCATGAAGAGCGATAAGCGCATTATTGATGATTTGCCGGACAAGACAGAAATGACCGCTTGGGTGACGCTGAGTCCTGTTCAGGCAGCTCTCTACCAGCGTGCAGTCAAGGAGTTGGCTGATAAATTGGCAACGGCGGAGGCGAGCGATCCGATGCAACGTCGGGGGCTGGTACTGGCCTTTTTGATGCGCTTTAAGCAGATTTGCAACCATCCGTCCCAATGGCTCGGCGACGGCGCATGGAAACCGGAGCATAGCGGCAAGTTTGCACGCCTAGCCGAAATTGCAGAGACCATCGCCGCCAAGCAGGAGAAGATGCTGGTCTTCACTCAGTTCAGGGAGACCACCGCACCGCTGGCAGCTTTTTTGGGTAATCTCTTTGGCCGTGAAGGCTTGGTGTTGCATGGCGGTACAGCGGTGGGCAAGCGTCGCGAACTGGTCAAACGTTTTCAGGAAGATGAACAGTGCCCGTTCTTCGTCCTGTCGCTGAAGGCGGGCGGCACGGGGCTGAACCTAACGGCCGCTTCGCATGTGGTCCACTTCGATCGCTGGTGGAATCCTGCCGTGGAAAACCAAGCCACCGACCGTGCTTGGCGCATCGGCCAGCACCGCAATGTGCTGGCGCATAAGTTCGTCTGCCGTGGTACGATCGAAGAGCGCATCGACGATCTGATCCGTGCTAAGCAACAACTGGTGAAGGATCTGCTCGAAGGCGGCGGCGAAATTAACCTAACCGAGATGAGCGACAGCGAACTGCTCGATCTGGTCAGGCTCGACATTCACTCCATCGGGGAATGAAGGCATGAGTTACGGACAGTGGAAACCCTATGTGCCGGTCGCCAAGCGACGGGCGCAGGCGGAGAAGGCGATGATGAAGGCGAAGAAGGCCGGTCAGGAGATGCATCCAGTGCGCATCGAGGGTCGGGCTATCGCCAAAACATTCTGGGGGAAGGCCTGGTGCGATAACTTGGAAGCCTACAGCGACTTCGAGAATCGCCTGCCGCGCGGGCGCACCTATGTGCGCAACGGCTCGGTTATTGATCTGCAGATCGAGCCGGGTAGGGTGCGCGCACAGGTGTTCGGATCTAGCCTGTACAAAATTGAAATTGGCATCACCGCTGTGCCGAGCACCCACTGGCAGTCGCTGGTGAAGGAGTGCACAGGCTCCATCGCCTCGCTGGTTGAACTGTTGCAGGGTAAGCTCTCGGAAGCGGTGATGGCGCGCATTTGTCAGCCGCAGGTCGGCCTTTTTCCGGCGCCTACGGATATTCAGCTTAACTGCTCCTGCCCAGACTGGGCGACCATGTGCAAGCACGTCGCCGCGGTGCTCTACGGTGTCGGCGCACGACTGGATGCGCAGCCCGAACTCCTCTTTACGCTGCGCCAGGTGGATGCCAATGACCTAGTGACTCAGGCGGCGGAAGCGTCCGTCAAAACTGGGAAAACAGCGACTAGAGGCAAGGTGCTGGACGATTCGCAACTTGCCGACGTCTTCGGCATCGAGATGGATATTCCTGCTGACCTGCCAAACACGAAGAAGGCGGAGAAGAGCGTGGGCGCGCGCCGGACGAAGCCAGTAGAACCGCCTGCCGCCGTGCCCAAAAGAGCGACCAAGAAGAGGTCCGTGGCGACAACCACAAATAAAACGATGGCGGCGACCGATTCACCGCCTCGGAAGGTGCATGCGCCGGCGACAGAGAAGCCCGCCGCTGCTCGCAAAGCGGCCAAACCCGCGATAGAGAGACCCGCAGTGCAAAAAGTCGCCGTCAAAACGCCGGCTCAAACGAAAAGGAAGAGAGCGCAGACCTAATCCGATCTGCACTCCCATCGTGGTCAGCCGCAGCATTGCTCACGGGCTCCAATAGTATATGTGTGCGGTGAGTTTGGCGTTCAGCAACTCTCCTTGGTGTGCTTGGCGACGCCGTCATGAACGCTCTGTTTAATTAGGAAGCCAAGCTATTTTTTCTTGCTATGACATCGTGGCGTCAAAATGGCGCCAGTGATAGACTGGACGCTCAGATCATTGTTGGAGGTTTATATGGGTACTACAGTTGCCAAGCAAGACCGTATCGGCGCTCGGGTGCCGCACGAGGTGTACGAGACGCTTTGTCGTGCCGCCGAACTGACCGGCGCGACGGCTAATCAGTTTCTGGTGCAGGCGGCGATGAAAGAGGCCTTGGAAGTCATCGAGCGCGAGGAGGTCATCCGCCTCAGCCCTCGCGACTGGAGTTGGTTACTCGAATTGATGGAAAATCCACCCAAGCCGAACGGCAAACTGCAGGCTGCCTTGGAGCGTTACCAGAAGGCTAAACGAGATGATCCAGGTATCTCCTTTAACTGGGAACCATGATCGGCAGGCGTTCGACTGTGGCCGCCAAGAAAGGTCACAGAATAAGTTGA
>JADGBN010000108.1 GCA_015231435.1 Gammaproteobacteria bacterium | reverse complement strand
GCTTGGCGAGTGGGTGTAGTGAATATTTGCGTATTCACGCTGCTAAAAGAGCAGTCGTGAATGCGCGTTTGGGATAGTTGATCATGATCGGTTAGCTCTGCAGACGGTTCAGGACAATCACACTCCCTCTACCGAGATGAGTCTGAAGCGCAATGCGAACCGCATCATGATCCCGCATCATTTTATCCTTATCACCGTCAATCCAGACAGGATCGGCATAAATACGTTGTTCGCTGGCAACCTGCCACAGCACAACCTCTCCTCTCCAGGCACAGTTATTAACCCGCATACGTTCCGGTCTGTCCATACTCCAACCCCCTTGTGATTCGATGGGGTCGATAAAAATTTCTGTTGTTCCAATAGCATAATGGTTCATGATATGTACTCCTCTGTTAACTCATATAGCGTCCGCGAGAGGCGGTTTCTTGACGCTTTTAACAAAATATTGCGCTTAACAAAGAGCAAGCATGAAGGGTGCCATGCCGTTAATTTTTGATATACCTGTCATCCATCAAAAAATATTTTGCACTCTCCCACATATTTCCATATAATTGGAAATATGGAGACACACACTGCTGCCGAAATTCTCGCTTCGCTTGGACATGAGTCGCGTCTTGCTATCTTCCGCCTGTTGGTTGAAGCGGGCCCACAAGGTATTCATGCGACAGCGATTGGCGAGAAACTGGGCATTGCCAATGCCACGCTCTCTTTTCACCTTGCGCATCTCAGCCGCGTCGGTCTGATTAAGGGGGAGCGTGAAAGCCGCTTCATCCATTACTCCACCGAGTATGCCACGATGGACGAGCTTATCGCCTTTCTCACCCAGAACTGCTGCCAGGGCGGCCAATGTCTGCCGCAAGCTGCGTCCGTTACAACCATTGCCAAGCGCCGTGATGGGAGTGTCAGATGAATAGCGTGAGTAGACCGTTGTTGCCCCGCGCCGCACTTTGGGGATGGGTGAGCGTCGCCACACTTGCCTGGGTAGCCGCCTACGCAAGCCTGATGCCGCTGGCTGATGCCGTGATTGCCCTGCTGGGTCTTGATTTACAGACATCTCATGGCGCGGCGATTCATTTCTTCATCTATGACACGCCCAAGGTGCTGCTGCTGCTCACGGGTATCGTCTTCGTCATGGGGGTGATTCATACCTTCGTGTCGCCGCAACGTACTCGTTCAATGCTGGCAGGGCGGCGGCTGGGTATTGGCAACGTCATGGCAGCAACGCTGGGCATTGTCACGCCGTTCTGCTCATGCTCAGCGGTGCCGCTGTTTATCGGCTTTCTCTCCGCTGGCGTGCCGCTTGGGGTTACCTTCTCCTTTCTTATCGCCGCGCCGATGGTTAATGAAGTGGCGCTGGCGTTAATGTTTGGCCTCTTTGGTTGGAAGGTGGCGGCGCTCTATCTCGGGCTGGGTTTAAGCGTGGCGATTATTGCGGGAGTGGTCATTGGACGGTTGGGTATGGAACATCACCTTGAAGATTGGGTGCGGGCGATGCAGTCGAGTCAGGCGGCAGACTATGAACAGATTCAACCGCAGTGGTCAGAGCGTATCGCGGCAGGCGTTGCACATGTGAAGGAGATTGTCGGTAAGGTCTGGCCCTACGTTATCGGCGGTATTGCCCTGGGTGCAGCTATTCATGGTTATGTACCGGAGGATTTCATGGCGTCAATTATGGGCCAAGATGCACCGTGGTGGTCGTTGCCGGCAGCGGTGCTTCTTGGTGTGCCGATGTACTCCAACGCTGCGGGTATTTTGCCTGTGGTTGAGGCGTTGCTTGGTAAGGGGGCGGCGTTGGGTACGGTGCTGGCCTTTATGATGAGTGTGATTGCTCTGTCGCTGCCCGAGATGATCATTCTGCGCAAGGTGCTTAAGCTGCCTTTAATTGCCACTTTTGCAGCGGTTGTCGCCGTTGGCATTATGGTCGTCGGTACTGTTTTTAACACTATTTTTTAAGGAGTATTTCATGGCTGATTCGCCGCTTCACCCCTCTATTGTGGCAATGGTTTCACTAGCTGCCAATATTGCTGCCAACCATCCGAAAATGGGGTTGTGCCAACTCGAACGCCTACGCGGTTATGGCATTAGCGAGGAGCAGATCGGCATGGTAGTTGATATTGCACGCCATCTTCGTGATGAGGTCGGGGAGATGCTGGATGCTGAATTTAATCTTAAAGGTGCAAAGCGTGCTGTTTTCGGGGAGGAGAGTGAATCGCCTGCTGCCACAGCCTGCTGTACGACCACGGCCAGCGGCAACGCCTGTTGCTAATTTTTGGAGGTTTTTATGAAACATATTAAAGTTCTCGGCACCGGTTGTGCCAATTGTACCAACACCCTGACACTGGTCGAGGCGGTTGCCAAGGCCAAGGGTGTTGAGATCCAGCTCGAAAAGGTCGAAGATCTGCAACAGATCATGATGCTTGGGGTGATGAGTACCCCCGGCGTGGTGATCGATGGTCAGGTCGTTCATGCCGGCGGCGTACCGTCGCGCAGCAAAGTTGAAAGCTGGTTTTAAGGTTTTCTTAAGCCGACAGCGCGGTTTCTTCTTGGCTGGCAATGTTGCTTGCAGGAAATTTTGCCGCGACTGGTGCGATTACCTTACTAATAGCTGCAGGGGTGATTGGTTAACCACACGACGAGTTGCCAGATAGCCTGTCAGGGTCATGATGGTGATTCCGGCAAGGGGCGTTAGTAACCACACTGCAGGGTTAAAGGTGGGAGGCAGTGACAGTAGTTGCGTATAGAGCATCCAGATCATCCCCTCGGCGGCGACGGCGGCAAGCGTGCCGGCGAGAAGCCCCAGCATTGCAAACTCGGCGAGTTGTGCCTCTGTTATCTGTTTGCGACTGGCACCGAGTGCTCGTAGCAGCGCACCCTCCTGCAGGCGCTCCTTAAGGGTTGTCTGTAGTGTGGCGACGATAAGTAACACACCGGCAGCGAGGACGAAGAGTGCGAGCAGCTCAACGGCGAGAGCGACCTGGGCGAAGAGTTGCGCAAATTGCGCAAGTAGCTGCTCTATCTCTATGACGGTTACTGACGGGAAGCGCTTAACCAGCTCTATTAAAGTCTGCGCAGCGTCCTTTAGGTAAAAGCTGGTGATATAGGTCGCCTGATCCGCTTGTGAGGCGGAGAGTAATCCGGGGGGGAATATCATAAAAAAATTGGGACGAAAAGAGTCCCAACTGACCTGGCGCAGGCTAATGACTGTCGCGCTGACCGGTTCACTATTAATCATAAAGGTTATCTCATCACCTAAATGAATGCCTAAGCGCTCGGCAACGCCGCTCTCAACTGAAATGAGCGGTTTGCCACGATCATCTGGGGTAAACCAGCGCCCCTCGATAATTTGATTGTCATCCTGTAGCGTCTCACTCCAGGTTAAATTTAGCTCACGCTGCAGGGCGTTGTCACGGTTTTGGGGGGTATTGTCACCACTGTCGTTGTTAATAAACGGCTGGCCATTGTGGGTTATTAAACGTCCGCGCACCATCGGATAGATTGCGGAAGCGGTCATCTGCTGCGCCTCTAAAAATTCGCCAAATGCTGCTTTTTCTGAGGCGAGAATATTAATGACAAAGTGGTTGGGCAGATTGTCAGGCAGCTGTTCACGCCAACTGGCAATTAGGTCGCTGCGCACCGTTGCCAAGGTCGCCATCACCATTAAACCAAGCGCGACCGCAAGGAGCTCACCCATCGCACTGCCTCTGCGTCGCGCAAGGTTTTGCAGCCCGTAACGCCACGCCACGCCAACGCTGCCCTGCAGTTTAACACCCATGCGAATGAGCAGCTGACTAACGACCGCCAATAGAGCGAGCAGTAGGGTGGCACCGACAATGACCGCTGCGGTCATCGCTGCGCTTTGGCTGTGATGCCAGATAAGCAGCAGGGTGGCGCCGCTGGCAGCGCCATAAAGCAGCCAACTGCTCAGTGGCAACGGCAGCAGATCGCGTCTTAATACCCGTAACGGCGGAACCTGTTGCAGGCGCAGCACCGGTGGCAGGGCAAAGCCGATAAGGGTGATCATGCCGGTAGTAAAACCAATCATCAGGGGTTCACTGTTAAGGGTGGCAGGTTCGCCTTTTAACAGATCTGCCAGAAGGAGGAAGATAACCCCTTGACTTAGCCATCCCAGCAGCACGCCTGACAGGGTGCCGATAACCCCCAATAGCAGTAACTGCGGTAGATAGATCCATAACAGATCTCGCGCGGTAGCACCAAGCGTGCGCAGCATTGCACTCATATCATAGTGTTGTTGACTATAGTCACGTGCGGCCATGGCAATGGCGATGGCCGCCATGAGGGTTGCGACAAGAATCGCCAGTCCAAGAAAACGGTCGACGCGCTCCAGTACGTTTGTTGTGCGCTGCTGCCCCCGTCCGGGAGAGACTATCTCCTGACTACTCTGCAGTTGCGGCGCGAGCCACGCACTGAACTGCTCAAGCTGATCTGCTGTACCGGCAAAGAGATAGTGATAACTGAGGCGGCTGCCCGGCTGAATAATTTGTGTCGCTGGCAGATCATCCCAATGCATCAGAAGTCGGGGTTGTAGCCCCATCATCCCCGGCGCTCGCCCCGGCTCGTAGTGGAGAAACTGCGTTAGGGGCAGGGTGAGGGCGCCAAGCATGACCTTATCCCCTGCGGTGATGGCGAGGCGCTGCAGCAGGCGCGGATCGCCCCAAACCTCCCCCTGTGGTGGCCCACCGATAGTGGTGGTTAGCGGAGCGTTAGCGTCAGCAGAGGTCGAGATTTTTAGCACACCACGCAGCGGATAGTTCGGCTGTACCGCCTCGACGCTGGCAAGCGTCATCGCCTCATTGGTTAAAACCATTGAGAGAAAGGAGAGGGTGACGCTTTGTGTCAGGCCGCTGGTGGCCGCCTGTTGTAGATAGGCTGCGGGTAGTGGATTTGGTGATTTAACCTGCAGATCGGCACCCAAGAGCTCTGCGGATTGATAGTTAAGCGTGTGGGCGAGGCGTTGTGACAGCATCGAAAGGGTGGTTGTTGCGGCCACCGCAAGCATTAGCGCACTGAGTAGCAGCGTCAGCTCACCGGCACGCCAGTCACGCAGCAGCAGGTTAGCCGACAAACGTAGCCGTTGTGAGCGACTCATCCCTGTTTATGCCTTGGTATCATGAATAATTCCGCCAGCCTGCAGGGTAATCGAGCGCTCACAGCGGGTAGCCATCTCCTGGTCGTGGGTGACCAACAATAGTGTGGTTTTTGCTTCACTGTTAAGGGCGAAAATCAGGTCAGTAATGATTTCGCCGGTGGCGCTGTCAAGGTTGCCCGTGGGTTCATCCGCCAACAGAATAGCGGGGCGATTGGCAAAGGCGCGTGCAATGGCAACCCGTTGCTGCTCGCCACCAGAGAGTTGGCGCGGGTAGTGGTGAATACGTTCGCTCAGACCGACCCGTTGCAGTAGCTCCAGTGCCTGGGGACGCGGGTTTGAGGCTCCCGCCAGCTCTAGGGGTAACATCACATTTTCGCAGGCGGTCAGTGCGGGTAGTAGCTGAAACGATTGAAAGACAAAGCCCATCTCCCTGCCACGCAGCCGCGCCCGACCATCTTCGTTCAGCGTCGTGAGCTCATGTCCGTTGACAATGATAGATCCACTGCTAGGCAGATCAAGCCCAGCCAATAGCGCCAGCAGCGTTGATTTTCCAGATCCCGAGACACCAATAATCGCAACCCGCTCTCCTGCGTCAACAGTTAGATTGATGTCGCGTAAAATTTGTAACGGCCCAGCCGCGGTATTTACCTGCTTCTGCAGGGCATGCGTAGAGATAAGCACAGTTAGATCGAGGTTCCAAGGTTAGCTAGTCGTCATATTTTAGCAGAGTTAATGGGTAGCGACGTTATCTACCCGGCGTGCCAGCAATCAGTGCCCTGCTCTTGGCGTGAACTGCTGCTGCGCTTTACTAACAGTCGAGAATCGCCGCAGAGGATGAAGAGGTAGCGTCCGAACCGTTGCCCCCCTGTTAACAGCCCCCCTGTGTCAGGATAGTTGTCGGGTAATAGCCTTGCGGCTACACTTTGGCGATGTTTAAACCCCTTATTTTACGACTCTTGGAAAACTACCCGCAGTGGTCCGGTTATTTTGCTTCACCGCACCGTTTGCCTGCACTTCTGGCGCTGTTGCTAACGGCCACCTCTTTAACGACGGCCAACTTTGCGGTTGCTGTTACGCTATTTTGGATTGTTTGGGCGTTGAGTCATCTGCGGCAGTGGCAGTGGCCACCGTTGCGCTCGCCGGAGGCGCTGCTGCTTGTCGCACTGCTGCTGCTCTTTACTGCCTCGCTAATTGGCTGGGTGAATAACGGTTTCGGTTCGCGTTTTATCGATATGGGTTTGCGCTATCTGCTGTTAATTCCATTTTTTCTCTATCTGCTGGGCGCGCTGCGTATTAACCTCTACCCCCTGTTAATTGCCGGTGCGCTAATAGCGCTTTGTGGTGGCGGTCTGCTGGCGCTCTATGAGTATGTTGTGCTTGACTATGAGCGTACCGAGTTGACGCTGGGGGCGCTCTACTCAGCGCTGATTGCGGCGGCACTGTTAATGATGGTTCTGCCTGCGACTACCCTATGGTGGCGGTGGTGGGGCTTTTCTCTGCTCTGCGGGGTGGCGGGTGTGGCTGCGATGTTTATTATCTTTTCCACCGCAACCAAGGCGGCGCTGCTGGTGCTGTTACTGTTATTACCGATCTATCTCTGGCTGGAGCGACGGCGTTGGCTCTGGCCGTTGCAGCTGGCAGTGGTGTCAGGGGTCGCCCTGTTATTTTTGCTGGGTTATCTCACCATGCCGATGGTGCAGGAGCGCATTGATAACGCCTATTACGCGGCCAAGCAGTTAGTGACCGCCAAGGTAAATGAGGAGAGTCAGCGATTGCTGGATATGAGTACGGTGGCGCGTCTTGAGTATATGAAGCTTGCTTTTATGATGTTTGCAGAGCAGCCGTTAACTGGAATGAGTCAGGTGGATCGCATCGCCTACTATCAGCAGCAGGTCGATACTGGGGTGATTATCCGTTATCGTCATGCACCTGAGATCGCTTGGGGTGCGGCGGTTATCGATGAGCACTGGCAGCAAGATCCAGCTGATCTGGAGGTTGGCTTTGCCCATAATGAGTTTCTTGAAGCGGCTGCGGCGCGCGGTGTGATGGGTGTGGTGGCGTTGCTCTTTCTTTATGGTGTGCCGCTCTATTACTTCTCCTTGTGGCTGAGTGATGACGATCCGATGGTCGCGGCGATTGCCAAAAGTGCCTCTCTTTTGGTGGGGAGTTATCTAATTTTTGGCCTGACAGAAAACCCTTTATGGCGAAATCGCACCTTTCCCTTCTATGCACCTCTGGTTATTCTGTTATGGGTCTCGTTGCGCCAGCGGCTGTTTGAGTTAAAGCGGGGTATGTAGTTGTGAAGGTGATGCATTTAACGCTCTCTGATGGTGTCGGGGGGTTAGAGCTCTATCTGCTGCGCAGTGTCGCGGCACTGTCGCAGGCAGGGCATGAGGTGGTGGCGGTGGTTGCTCCTGGAACGCTATTGCAGCAGCGTCTGCGGGCCATGTCGCTCCCTTTTTTACTGTTAACCAGCAGTTTTTACCGCCTGCCGTTGTTGGCTGCCTGGCGTCTGGCGCGCCTTTTGGAAGAGCAGCAGATCGATATTTTGCATCTGCACTGGGCAAAGGATCTGCTGCTTGGGGTGTTGGCAAAGCGGTTGTCAAAGCGTCCGGTGCGTCTGGTCTTTACGCGGCAGATGATGTTAACTCGTCCCAAGCGCGATATTTATCACCGTTTTCTCTATCGCCATGTGGATCTTTATCTCACCATTACCCAACAGTTGACCGAATTGGCGCAGCAGTTTTTGCCGCTTGCTAAGCGGCGCATTCAGACGCTCTATTATGGCGTTGAGGCACCGCTGCCATTAACGCCAGCGCAGCGGCAGCAGTGGCGGCAGCAGTTAGGTGCAGCGGAGGAGGGGCAGTTTCTTGTTGGTCTGGTGGGGCGACTTGAGGCGAGTAAGGGGCAACATCTGCTGTTGCAGGCGGTGGCGGCGCTGGCGGGCGAATTTCCACAGTTGCACCTCTGCTTTATCGGGCCGCAGATGAATAGCCACTATCTCGATGAGTTGCAGCAGTTGGCGCAGCATCTGGGGGTGAGCGGGCAGGTCACCTTTTATGGGGCGCACCCAAACCCCGTGGCCTTAATGGCCGCCTTTGAGGTGCTGGTTTTGGCCTCAAAAGAGGAGACTTTTGGTCTGGTACTTATTGAGGCAATGCGTGCCGGTGTGGCAGTGATTGGCAGCCATGCTGGAGGGGTGCCGGAGATTATTGATGAAGGGGAGAACGGCCTCACCTTTCACCCCGCTGCTGCCGATGATTTAGCGCGGCAGTTACGGCGCCTGCTGCTGGATACCGCGCTGCGCCAACGTCTCGCCACCGCAGGTCAAGCGAAGGCCGATCGTTGCTTTAACCATGAGCTTCACTACCAGCGACTCTGGCAACACTATACCCAAACTACATTGGAAATATAGGTAGGCGGCAAAGGCGCGAATCCCCATGAGCTTAGACAACTTAAGTGATCAATGCTTGGGGTCAGGTCTCGCATTGTAGCATCGGCAAGGCGCTGTTGCCGAAGGGGATGGCCATGGTGGAGTTGTCGCAGAGTTGGTTGTTCTTTCGTTCCCACGTGCTACG
>JADGBN010000107.1 GCA_015231435.1 Gammaproteobacteria bacterium | reverse complement strand
GGCTGCTTGACACCTGTTCTAATCCTGCGCTTGATGAAACCGAGCGAGAACAGCGTTTACTCAATTGGGACTCAGCCCCGTTTGCCCGATTTTGCCATCCCAGAGAAGAGCATCTGTTGCCCCTGCATGTTTGCTATGGCATCGCCAAACAACCGTGCACCGAGTTTTTTGAATTGAACATCTTGAACAAAAAAGCCTACGTTTTCCTGTGGTGAGGCGATGGTATTTGAATCGCGCAGATAGATCGCCGCAGGCACAACATGGTTTTGCGGTGTTATTTTTATCGCCTGTGGCCGTTGGTTTTTGGGTTAATAGAGAGGCGGCTAACCAAGTCATACAGTTTTTCAGCTATCACCCCAGCCCACTTCTAAAAGGCGAGGGGGATTTTAGGCGAGGGGAGTGAACGGTTACTTCTGATCTGCTAGAGCGTTATCCCTGCCCCCCTGCCCCCCTGCTCAGCCGCACCATCGTGATGCTGGAGGGGGAGACATCCTCATGCCCATTGTCTTAAATTTATGCTAGTCTAACCTTTGTTAAGGGTGAGATTTTTATCTTGGTATTCATCTAATAATTTACAAAAAAAGATAAGCGGGAAGTTCAATGGGGCAGCAGGATAAACAATTTCTTGTCGTGGATGACTTTGAGCCGATGCGTAAAACGGTCACGCGTATGCTCTCCGCGATGGGGCACACCAGAGTGCATCTGGCAGGCAGTGGCATTACGGCAATGAAAATTCTGCAAACGGAGAAGATTGATTATCTTATTTCTGACTGGAATATGCCGGGGATGGATGGACTGGAGCTGCTTAAATTGATTCGCAGTGACAGTAAATTAGGTAGTTTGCCGGTGATGATGATTACTGCCGAGGCGGAGCGCGATCGGATTATTCGGGCGCTCGAGGCGGGGGTGACCGAAATCATTATTAAGCCGTTTACACCCAATACTTTTCGCAATAAATTAAACCGTATTATTACCGGTAAGACGCCGGTTGTTCCAGGGCGTCGCAAGGAGGCCGCACCGGCCGCTAAGGGCGCTGTGTCAGCGGGTGCTTCTGATCAAGCGCAGGCAAATGATCGTCGCGAGGGTGGCAAGCGTTCCGTATTAGTGGTGGATGATGAGGCGTGCAATATCGATTTGGCGCGAACGATTTTAGGCAGTGAGTTTAACGTGAAGGCCGCCACCAGTGGTGAGCGTTGCCTTGCGGTTTGCCAGTCAGAGAGCCCGCCAGATCTGATTCTGCTGGATGTGGTCATGCCGAATATGGATGGTTATGAAACCTGTCGTAAATTGAAGGCAGATCAGGGTACGGCGTTTATTCCGGTGATCTTTTTTAGTGCCATGGGTGAGGCTGAGGATATGACCAGTGGTTTTACTGCTGGAGGCGTCGACTATATTCATAAGCCACCGATGCCTGAGGTGATGTTGGCGCGTGTCCGGGCCCATATGAAGTTGCGGGAACATCAGTATCAGCTGGAGCGTCAGCTTGATCTGCAGATGAGTAACTTCCGTCTGCTTGAGGATGTCGAGCGCATGACCCGCCACGATCTGAAGGGGCCGTTAAGTGTGGTGATTCACTCGGTTGAGGAGTTGCGGGAGAGCCCCAGTGAGGCGTCACTGCTGGATGAAATTGGCGCAGCGGCGCAGCTTATTTTGCAGATGATTAATAACACGCTTGATGTTTACAAGATGGAGCAGGGGACCTATAAGTTAAATGCCAAGGCGCTGGCGTTACTGCCGCTGTTAAAGCAGGCGATAAAAATCTGTCAACCTTCATCTGAGGCTAGTGGGGTGAATGTGGCGTTAGACGAAAGCAGACCCGTTACCCTGATGGCAGAGGAGATGCTCTGCATTCCCCTTTTTGTTAACTTGCTTAAAAATGCGATTGAAGCATCGCCTGCCGGTAAAGAGGTGAGTGTAAAAATTCAGACAAAAGCGGCGATGGCTGCGATTGAGATTCATAACATGGGGGCTATTCCCGAGGCGATTCGGGATCATTTTTTCGATAAATATGTCACATCAGGTAAAGAGGGGGGCAGTGGTCTGGGTACCTATTCGGCACAGCTGATGGCCACGACCATGCAGGGTAAAATTGAATTCACCTCATCCAAAGAGGAAGGGACGACGCTAACGGTCTCACTGCCGCAGGGGTAAAACGAGGTTTGGCCGTTAGCGGGGTGATCTGGCTCGCTTAGCCGCCATGGGCAAAAAAGCTGCGTGCGGCTGCGGCATCGATGGCAATTTGTGCTTTAAGGGCATCGAAGTTGGCAAAGCGCTGCTCTTCCCGTAGCGGGTGAAGAAATTCAACCTGCACATAGCGACCGTAGATATCCCCTTCAAAATCAAGTAGATGAACCTCTAGCAGAGTCTGCTTGCTGCCATTTTTAAGGGTTGGACGGGTACCCACATTGGCGACACCGTTAAAGGGTTCTCCTTTAATACCAAACAGGCGAACAGCAAAGACCCCCTGCACCGGGGTGACCTGACGATGTAGGTAGATATTGGCGGTTGGAAAGCCGATAGTGCGACCAAGCTGATTACCGTGGGCCACACGGCCACACATCCGATAGGGGCGTCCGAGCAGTTGTGCGGCCAGCGGCAGTTCGCTTAGTTGCAGCGCTTTGCGAATACGGGTGCTGCTCACACGTCCGCCGGCAAGGCTAAAGGTGTGCATATGAGCGACCTCAAAGCCGACACGCTCTCCGACCTGTTGCAGCAGGGCGAAATCGCCTTTACGGTCAGCGCCGAAATGAAAGTCATCACCCACTACCAGATGTTTAATCGCCAGTCCGTCAATGAGGATCTGCTGAATAAACTCATTGGCGGTGAGCGAGGCGAGCTGGCGGTTAAACTTCAGGCAGAGCACCCGCTGTACGGAAAAGCGGCGCAGCGCCTGAATCTTCTCTCTCAGGCGGGTGAGGCGCGGCGGGATCTCGCCGCGATTAAAATACTCCTGCGGGGTGGGTTCAAAGGTGATAATCGTGGTCGGCAGCCCGAGCTTGTCAGCGGACTCGGCAAGTTGCCCGAGTACCGCCTGATGCCCAAGATGCACACCATCGAAATTACCGATGGTGGCAACGCAGTGGCGATGTTGCGGGCGCAGGTTATGCTGCCCTCTAATCAGTTGCATGGCAATTAGCTGCGTTTACAGGTTCCTTTAATCGGTTCTACCTTGTCGAGTTTCCAGATGTCGCGGTTGTACTCCTCCATGGTACGGTCGGTGGAGAATTTACCGCTGTGGGCAGTGTTGAGAATGCTCATGCGAGTCCACCCTTTCTGATTGCGGTAGGCGTCGGCAACGCGCTGCTGGGCATCAATATAACTGCGAAAATCAGCGGCGGTCAGCCACGGATCAGCGGCACTACGCACCGCATCAATTATTGGCTGGAAGAGGCCAGGTTCGAGTTGACTAAAGTGGTTGTTCTCAATGAGTCCGATCACCTCCCGCAGCGCGGCGTCAGCGTTAATAATCTCCCAGGGTTGATAGTGGTGACGGGCGGCGTTCACCTCCTGGGCGTTCAGTCCGAAGAGGAAGAAGTTCTCCTTGCCCACCTCTTCAAGTATTTCGATATTGGCGCCGTCATAGGTACCGATGGTGATCGCACCGTTCATCATAAACTTCATGTTACCGGTTCCTGAAGCCTCTTTGCCGGCGGTGGAGATCTGCTCCGAGAGGTCGCTACCCGGTGCGATCACCTCCATCATCGAGACCCGATAGTTGGGGAGAAAGACCATCTTCAGGCGATCACCAATAGTTTTATCATGGTTAATCATGTATGCCACGTTATTAATCAGTTTAATAATGAGCTTCGCCATAAAGTAGCCGGGCGCCGCTTTTCCACCAATAATAATGCAGCGATTGGTCCAGTTGGCGGTATCACCATGTTTAAGCCGGTTATAGAGGTGAATGCCGTGCAGTACGTTGAGCAGTTGACGCTTGTATTCGTGAATCCGTTTCACCTGCACATCAAACAGTGCCTCGGTACTTACCTCAATGCTGCATTCGCGGGCGATGAGATCAGCGAGGCGTTGTTTATTTTCTGATTTTATCTGACGCCACTGCTGATGAAAGGCGGGGTCATCGGCATAGGCAGCAATTTTTGTTAACTCACTCAGGTTGGTGATCCACGCCTTGCCAATTTTGTCGTTTAACAGCGTGTTCAGTCCGGGATTGCAGAGCGCCAGCCAGCGGCGTTGGGTGACGCCGTTGGTCTTGTTATTAAATTTTTCTGGCCAGAGTTCGTAGAAATCAGCAAACAGCCCCTCACGCAGCAGTTGCGAGTGAAGTTCGGCAACGCCGTTGACCGAGAAGCTGCCGACAATGGCGAGGTAGGCCATACGCACCATCTGCGTATCGCCCTCTTCAATAATCGACATACGGCTCAGGCGTCCACTATCCCAGGGCCAGCGCTGCGCCACTTCCGCAAGGAAGCGGGCATTAATTTCAAGAATGATCTCTAAAAGACGTGGCAGCAGGGTGCGAAACAGTGGTACTGACCATTTTTCCAACGCTTCCGGCAGCAGCGTATGGTTGGTATAGGCCATGCTGCGGTTGACGTGTTGCCACGCCGCATCCCACTCAAGACGCTCTTCATCCAGCAGAATACGCATCAGTTCAGCCACCGCGATACTCGGGTGGGTGTCATTAAGCTGAAAGCAGTGTTTGGCGCTAAACTGGCTAAAATCTTTGCCATTAAGACTAATCCAGCGGCGTACCACATCTTTCAAGCTTGCCGAGGCAAGAAAATATTGTTGACGCAGCCGTAACTCCTTGCCATTTTCGCTGCTGTCATTGGGGTAGAGCACCATGGTGATATGTTCTGCACTATTTTTTGCAGCGACCGCTTCGGAGTAGTCTCCGGCGTTAAAGTCATCGAGATCGAACTCATCGGTCGCGGTCGATTTCCACAGGCGCAGACTGTTTACGGTGTCGTTGTTATAGCCTGGCACCGGAATATCATAGGGAACAGCCAAGACATCATTGGTAGCGGCCCAGCGTACATGGGGTTTACCCTGGAGATCAATAAAGTGTTCGGTGTGGCCGCCGAACTGAATGCGTTGGGTAAATTCGGGGCGTTCCAGCTCCCAGGGGTTGCCGTCCCGCAGCCAGTGGTCGGGATCTTCCTTTTGAAAGCCGTTCTCTATCTTTTGCCGAAACATCCCGTACTCATAGCGCAGACCATAACCGAGCACCGGAAGTTGCAAGGTGGCGCAGCTATCAAGAAAACAGGCCGCGAGGCGACCAAGACCACCATTGCCGAGACCGGCATCACTCTCGGCATCAGCGACCTCCTCCATCGCAATCGCGTAGCTATTAAGCATACGCGTTGCTGCGTCATCAATACCCAGGTTTATCAGGGCGTTACCAAGGGCACGCCCCATGAGGAACTCGAGGGAGAGGTAACAGGTGCGTCGTGCGTTCTTCTTTTCATAGGTAATGCGCGAACATTTCCAGCGCTCCATCAGACGATCCCGCACCGTTAGTGCGAGTGCTTCATAAAGATAGTGGTTGGTACAGTGGGCGTGATCACGTCCGAGGGTGCGGTTAAAGTAGCGTAGAAAATCGTGTTTAAGTGCCTCCTCATCCATTGCTAAAGGGGGTAGATCAGTGAGCGCAGGGTGTGGGGAAATTTTGTTAATCTGATTTTTGCGTATCATGGTCACTTTTTCATAAGAGTAAGTTATAAGGATGAGTGGGCGGATTATCACTCAGGCGCCCCCTCTTTTTCCACTTATATCGGGTAGAATCATGCCAACGGGGGGAATAAAGTGAGCAGCAAGCGACAAAACAGCGCGGAAAAACAGTGGCAGCGGTTGCTGGCGGCGCTTGCGATAACCGCTGTCGCTGCGCTGCTGGTGTGGCTTATCGGGTTAAGTGGTCTTAGTGAGCCGCTGGAGCGGCAGTTGCTTGATCTACAGTTTCAGCTGCATCAGGATAGGCAGCGTCACGATCCGCGCATTATTATTGCGGCGGTGGATCAGCGCAGTATTGATCATTTCGATGCCGACAGTATCCCTTTCCCCTGGCCGCGCAGCCTCTATAATCCGCTTATCGAGTACCTGACAACGGCAGGCGCGAAGGCGATTCTTTTTGATATTCTCTTTAATAACCAGACCCCCTTTGGCCCAGAAGTGGATGCCGAGATGGCCAGCGCTTTGGCGAGCTCTGGGCGAACCTATCTTGCGGCAGCCTTTGCCAGAGGTGCAGCAGAGGAAGCTCTGGCGGTGGATGCTTCTGTCGGTATTCCCTGGCAGGGGGAGGCGCCAAAATGGCTGTTGCGGGGTGACGCTTCACTGCCATTAGCGCCACTGCTTAAGGGCACGGCAGGTATTGGTTCGGTGTCGCATCAGCCCGATCCGGATGGTATTTTCCGGCGCATGATGCCGGTGATTATCTGGCAGCAGCGGCTGCTTGCCGCTTTGGCGCTGGCACCGCTACTGCCGCAGCTGCAACTGCAGCAAGGAGCGTTGCGATTTGCCGATCAGCGCTTGCCTCTGCAGGAGGATGGTTATCTGCAGCTAAATTTTCGCGGTGGTAGTGAACAGTTCCCCCGGGTTGCGGTACTCGATATTATTCTCGATAAGCTTGGGCGTACCCCGGCGGTGTTAGATCCGGCGCTGTTTCGTGACAGCTATGTGATCGTCGCCTACACCGCCCCCGGGCTGTTTGACCTCAAGCCAACGCCGGTCTCGGAGCAGACCCCAGGGGCGATACTGCATGCACAACTGCTTGCCAATACCCTCGACAGTGACTTTATGCGTCCGGTACCTTTGATGTGGCAGTGGGGGGGCGTGCTGCTCTGGTCGCTGCTGCTGACGCTGCTGTTACTGCAGCAGCGCCAGTTGCCGCTGCTGTTACTCACCCAGTTTGGCGGTTATGCACTCTTTCTGCTGGTCACTCAGCAGAGCTTTGTGCACGGTTACCACTGGCAGCTCTTTACTCTGTTAACTTTTATGTTGTTGGCCAGTGGGATGGCTGGGGGGTACCGCTACGCTCGTGAAGGGCGGCAGAAGCGTTATCTGCAACGGGCCTTCTCCCACTATCTTTCACCAACGGTGGTCGAGCAGATCTTGCTGCACCCCGAGCGGCTGGAGCTGGGTGGCGAGAAGCGGGAGATCACCATTCTCTTTTCCGATCTGCAGGGGTTTACCTCGCTGACTGAAAAGCTCGAGGCGCAGCAGCTGGTTCAGGCGCTTAATGGCTATACCACGGTGATGGCCGATACGATTAACCGCTATCACGGTACGGTTGATAAATTTATTGGTGATGCGGTGATGGCCTTTTGGGGGGCTCCACTGGCGCAGGCGGATCAGACTACTCTGGCGGTCACTGCGGCACTGGAGTGTATGCAGCGCTTTGAGCAGTTTGCTAAAGAGCGCTACCCCGCTGAGGTGATGTTTGTTCGCATTGGCATCGACCGTGGTCTCTGCACCGTGGGAAATATGGGCTCAGATAGTCGTTTTGACTATACGGCGATTGGTGATAGCGTTAATCAGGCATCACGTCTTGAGGGGTTAAACAAGCAGTATCATACCCAAATTCTGTTAAGTGAGGCCGCATGGCAGCCGGTTGCCGAGCAGTTTGCCGGGCGCTGTATCGACTACCTGCGGGTGAAGGGTAAGCAGCAGGCGACACGGGTTTATGAGGTGCTTGCGCCTTTGAGTGAAGCCGATGCACTGACTGCGCAGCGTTGTCGCTTTTATGAGGTTGCCTTTACTGCTTATCAGCAGCAGTTATGGGACGAGGCAAAGAGCGCTCTTGTTGAATTGCAGCAGCTGTGTGCCGCAGCGGGTGTGGTTGATGGCGCGGCCTTGGCGCTGCAGGCGCGAATTGCCGACTATCGCGATCATCCGCCCCCGAGCGATTGGGATGGGAGTTTTACGCACCACAGCAAATAGCAGTGACTAACGCAGATTTCTGCCCTGTCGATGGCTGAGGTATAATCGACCAAAAATAGTAAACCTTTCTTTGTATATTGGGGAATTAAGAGGAACTCTGCGTGGCTGATGAGATTTTAAATAAACAGATGGAAATCCTGGTTGTCGATGATTTTCCGGCGATGCTGCGAACCATTCGTAACTTCCTTTTTGAACTTGGTTTTACCAATGTCAATCTGGCGGGCAGTGGTGAGCTGGGACTGTCGGTGCTGCGGCGTAAACAGATTGATCTGCTGTTAACCGACTGGAATATGCCGGGGATGAAAGGGATCGATCTGTTGCGCACAATACGCAGTGACCCCCAGTTAAAGCGGATACCGGTGTTAATGATTACCGCAGAGCAGGAGCGTAATCAGGTTTTGGAGGCGGCACAGGCGGGGGTGAATGGTTATATTGTCAAACCCTTTACGCCAGCGACGTTGCTGGCCAAGATAGAGACCATTTTCAAACGCTTGCAGAGTCGTTAAGAACCGTGCGCTACCGGCAACGCTTCGCTGCCCCGAGAGTCATGGCAGATGGATAATCTGAACCATTTTATTGAGGACTCCCTAGCGCTGCTGACCACGCTTGATGCGCGTATGCAGAAAATCGGCAAACTGCTGCGCGAAGGGAAGAGCATCTCCGGTGACTATTATCATGAGCTCTTTCGTGGCTTTCATACCTTAAAGAGCAGTGCTGGATTTCTTGATTTGGATGCGCTGGTCTTTATCAGTCACAAGAGTGAAGATCTGCTTGATCTAATTCGTCAGGGTGATTTTAAAATGGATCTGGCCACCGCGAATCTGCTGCAGGAGGCGCTTGATTATGTCGGGTCGCAGTTTGAGCGTTTAAGTACCGGACAATCCGTTGAACAGGCATCGCTAGGACTGTTACAAAAACTCAACGAACTGGTGATGCCGCG
>JADGBN010000106.1 GCA_015231435.1 Gammaproteobacteria bacterium | reverse complement strand
GTTGCCGCGTGACGCCAAGGTGTTGTCACCCCCTGAGGTTGCAGCGTTACTGGCAGGCGATGTGGTGGTGGAAGAGAAGTTGGATGGTGCAAATCTTGGCTTGTCGCTCACCCTAGATGGCAATATACGTGCGCAAAACCGAGGGCACTATCTTGTGCATCCCCATGCCGGGCAGTTCGCCCGCTTGACTGCCTGGCTAACGCAGCATGATGACGCACTGCGTTCAGTACTGCCGCCCAACCTCATTCTGTTTGGTGAATGGTGTGCTGCACGCCATTCGCTGGAGTACGTCGCGCTGCCAGACTGGTTTCTGCTGTTTGATGTGTATGATCGCTCAGCAGGTCGTTTCTGGAGCAGCCTTCGCCGCAATGCACTGGCAAGCAGCGCAGGTTTGGTCACTGTGCAGAGAGTGCTGCGTGGAAAGACCACGGCGAACGTGCTTAAGCAGCTGGTCGTTACAAAACAGAGCCATTATCGCGAAGGCCCGCTTGAGGGAGTCGTCATACGCCGCGACTCGAATGAGTGGTGCGAAGATCGCGCAAAGCTGGTTCGTCCCGATTTCACTCAAGCCATTGAGAAACATTGGCGTAAGCGGATGATTGAGTGGAACCGAATCCAGCTTTTCAAGTTTAATGGATAGCCGATGCTTCGGTTGGCGATCTTAACAACATAGTGCTTTGATACCCAAGCGACCTGGAAGTGCAGGGTGGCGGTAAAGGCGTGTATCCTATGAGCATAGATAAGCGATGTGATTGGGGTGAGCGGCTGCACAGCGTGCGCAGCCTGCCGTTGGTGTACTGCAATTTCAATTAGAAAGGGTATACCCAACGATAGCTTTAGGCTAGGGCGATAACCTTTACCTGGGCTGGGACAATCGTGGTGCCGACCATATTGGGCATGACACCGTTTTGTCCCGCTTGATCAAGCAGGCGGGTGGCGGGCATGGCGCCGAGTAGCAGTTTGAAGCTGCCACGAATATGGCGGCTTGGCCCCATCATTAATTGTGACACCAAACCGCCCATGACGCCGCCGTTATCACCATTGCTTAAGGGAACCATGGTTAACAGATTGTGTGCTGGCATACCCATGGTCAATACCGTAAATTGGGTAGGAATCGCCATTGCCCCCACCGCAATATTGGGATAGGGGACGGGAATAAAGGGCAGGGGAGGGGCAGGCGTTTTACAGATATCGGGCATTGCCATATTCATGCCGCCCATACTACAGTTTACTAACATCGCAGGTTACCCCATGTGAATTTTGTCGCCATCAATTTTGACATCTTTTTTTGCCTGTAACAGCAGTCGATCCCCTTCGAGGGAGAAGATCTGCTTTACCCGCTGTAAAAATGTCCCGGAGGTATGGGAATCAAGGCCGCTGACGCTGCGAATCGACTCCTCAAGGCTTTGCAGCAGGCGCTTTGCCACCAGCGTGATATTTTCGCTCTGAAGTTGCACCGTGTTGCTGCTGAACTGGGTGGTATTGGCCGTCATATTCAAATTTTCATGATAGTGGTGGCTGTGCCGTGCGTGGGTCATTAGGGTGTCGGCATGATGGCTCTGCTGCTGTGCATGGCTGCTAAGGGTTTGCAGGCTGTTCCAATGAATATTACCCATTGCCTGTAGTGAGATGTCACTACTGCAGCGGATCTCAACGGCATCGCTGCCATCACTGGCGCGTTGCAGGATCTGCACAATATAGCTGGCGTTTGCCTCCCTCCAGACAACCACCTTGTCGCCACAGCGTGGTTGAACCAGACAACTGACGGCAAGTTGCGCTGTCAGTAGATCCTCAGCGTTTAGTAAGCGCAGCTGAAATGAGTTGAAGGAGGTTACGCTAGTGACGACAGCGCTGGTGTAACCTGCGCTAAGGGGATGCAAAAGCTCATTTTGAATTGAAATACCCATCTCTACTCCTAGCGTTGTGGTTTGAAGGATTCAGCTTTTTCAAGAACCGGGTCATTACCCAGCGCCTCGGCACGGGTACTGCCGATCCAGCGATTATTCTGTTCAACGATTTCGTGAAAGTTACTACGAAAGAGTTTACACCCTGAAAGGTCGTTATCAAGCAGTATCGCATGGCTAAAGTCGGCATAGGTGAGGTTGGCGTTAGTTAAGACGCTCTGTTCAATACGGGCTTGGTTGAAATTGACTTGTTCAAGTTCGGCGCCACGCAGGGAGCAGTGGCTGAGGTGCGACTTTTGCCAGACGGTGCGCGGTGCCTGCATCGCATCAAAGTTAGCCCTTTCTGCGACTATTTCAAGAAAGAGGCCGCCGGCGAAGCTGGTCTCGATCATCCGTACTTCGTTAAGTTTGGCACGGGTAAAGTTGACCATGCCCATCTGTAAGCCGCTAAAGTTAGATCCGCTAATGTCGCACTCCTGAAACTGGATAGAGGCGATTCGGTTAGAGGTGAAGTCAATAGCGACGGGATTAATGCTCATAATAAAGAGCTGATCAATCTGCAAATTGTTAAACGCAATATTCGGTACCTGCATATTCATAATCTGGCAGGTCTGCAGGGTTAGGTTACTAAAGTGTACATTGGGCATCTGGCCATCAATGAAAGTTGAACGTTGCAGCGAGCCACCGGAAAAACTAGCACCGTCAAGACGGGGCTCAACCCACTGTGACTCGATAATGTCGCAGTCGTGATAGTGGGCAGCGGGGAAGTTGGCCTTAACAAACTTGGTGGAGAAGAGCTTGGCGCGGTCAAAATTAATCGCTTCACCCGCCACATCCACCCAAGCACTGTGATCAAGGCGTGCTTCACTAAGGCGGCATTGATGCAGACGGCAGTTTATAAAATTAGCCTCGCGTAGATCGGCACCGCTTAAGTCACTGCGGGAGAGATCGCTGTTAATAAAGATAGCACCGGTGAGGTTGGCACCGCGCAAATCGAGATCGGTGAGCGACTCATTAACCATCTGCGGCTGATTGCCATGAATCGCCCGTTCCAGATCTTCGCGGTTCCAGCCCATGATTGATCCTTAAGGTTGCCAGTCAGTTAATAGGGTGCGATCAAGATTGGCGCGACGATAGCTATTGTCGCCTAGGGTCACATCCATAAAGTTGGCAGAGAAGAGGTTACTGTCATTGAAGTTGACACTCACCAGATGCGCTTCGCTCATATCGCACTCCATGAGATTGCAGTTACTCATGATGGCAGCGGTTAACAGCGTGCGGTTAAAGTTGCTGCGACGGCAGTCGGCGCCATGAAAGTCTGCCTTTTTAAGGGAGGCTTCGGCAAAAAGGCAGCTGTCAAAATCACTGTTATGCCAGACTGAGTGGTTAAGCTGCGCCCCCTGAAAGCTGGCGCGATCCGCCCGCACGCCGATAAACTGCGCCTTGTCGAGTTGCGCTTTAATGACAAAACTGCTCTGGTCAATAAAGCCCTGGCGCATCTCCAGCGGTTGGTCACTGCTGAACTGGACAAAGGTGCTGCGCTTTAGGGTGGTGTCGTTAATCACCAGATGGTGAAAGTGGCACTCAAGAAAGACACAGAACTCAAGGTGGCAGCTATCAAACTGCCAGCTCCCCGGCTGACACTTCAGCAGGTTAAGACGCAGGATTTGACAGCGTTCAAAGTGGAGCGGCCCCTGATACTCAATCTCCAGCATCTGACAGAGCTCAAGCTGGCAATCGTGCCATTTAACCCTGTTCAGCAGAGATCGCGATAAGGTGGTCTCCTTCATCGAGACGCGGGTAAATTCGCAGTTAGTGAAGTGGCTGGCACCAAGATTAGCCGCGTCGAAGTTGCAGTCTGTAAACCGGCAGTCGCTGAACTTACCGCGCACCATCACCGCATGGTTAAAATCGCACTTCTCAAAGATGACATTGCTAAAGGTCACCTGTTCAAGGTAGCGCCCCGCGAGGTCGCCGTTAACAATCCGACAGTTGCTGAGGGTAATGCCTGCTAGATCCTTGGGCGCGTATGCCGGATTGGCAAGAAACTGCTGCCGTGCCTGCTCCGGTTGATGGCCATTCGGCATGGCACCTTCACCAAAGAGATGCGCTCCCATTAAATACCCCTGACCACTCAGGGCATCCATCTGGGCGATCTGCTGTTGCAGTTGCGCCTGCTGCTGCGGGTCGCTCTGCATGACGATGCTCTGTTCAATATTTTGAATACCGTTGCTGGCGTTAAGGCGTCCTTTTTGCAGCTCTGCAACCGTGTTCATGTCACCCTGAGCGGTGGCAGTTGCAATCTGCTGGTCGAGGTCACTAACAAGCTGCTGCAGCTGGATTATATTCTGCTGCAGTTGCGTTTTAATCGTTGCCAGCGTGGTGGTGACAGAGCTCTCCCCATTTCCGGATATGCGGGGTAACGGATCGGGAAGGCGTCCCTCGAGCTTGGCGATAAAACGCACTTCCGCCTGATTTACCGCGTCTATCTTTTCTGGCAGCGCATCCATGGTGGCAACTGTATGTTGATATTGCTGATACTTGGCCTCCAGAGGCGGCCACTCGCCGCGCTGCTCAAGCGCTGCGCGATGGGGTAAAATTTGTGTTTCAAAGAGGGTGATCTGCTCGACTATTTTAGGACGTTCGGTGGCAACCTGTTCCTGAATACGGCCAAGCTCGGCGCGCAGATCACTAAATTGCTGTGTCACCTGTTCGCGCAGCGCCGCAATGCGTTTGGCCACCAGCGCTTGCAACATCGGTTCAAACTGTTCAAACCGTTTTAGATCGATAGCAGCGAGATCAGGCAGCTGTGGGTTCTTTTTCGAGGGGGGAAAACAGCTGGCAACAAAGGCGAGGAGGGCGGCATGATCGGGGTCATCAATGGGTGGTGGTGTGCTATTAGGGTCGCCGCGTAGCTGTGCCCCTGCATTGCTGGCCAACAGCATGATTTTTTGCTGTTCTGCAATAATCTTCTGCCGCGCCGCCTGCATCTCTGTTAGACGTTGTTGAATTTCAGGCGTGGCGGGCAGTATGGCAAGTTCAGCTTCGCTCTTTGCCAGCTGCTGCTCTGCGGCGGTGAGCTGTTCGACAATCACCTTGCTGCGTTCCGAAACCTGCTGCTCTGCCATGTTGACTAGATTGGCCATCATGAAAAATTGCAGACCATTTTCCGTCGGCTCTTGGGTCTGCTCCAACAGGCAGTCACAGCTGGCGGGGATGATGTCGCGGGAGTAGAGACTGTACTTTAGCGCCATATCCATATTCATGCGGTCGTTCATGGAAAACTGATAGTGCGGCAGATCGCGCGGTGTCTCATGGCGATCTTCAAAGGCCATCAGCTGATGCGTTATCTCATTGGCAAAGCGGCTGTTGACCTCGCGCGCGCCGTGAAAAATTAGCACCCCGAGAAGCTCATGGGGAGCAAACCAGAGGGAGTCAAATTGCATTTGAACCTCTTGAATCTGGGGGCCTTGGTCACTCTCAAAACGGACAAAATTACGCGCAATAAAAGGAGGAAGTTTTCCTTCGATACGCGGGTGTTTGGGGTGTAGGTTAAGAAACAGATAGGACTCATCGCCCTTAAGCGGCTGTTTGAACCATTGATCCTCCGGCGCATCGTTAAAAAAGCGCCAGTCGATATCGGCGGCATAACCAAAATCATCCTCAACCGGGTCTTTATAGCTGCCGATATAGCCATAGCGCGGTTGCCAGTCAATCGCCAGCTGGCCAAAACCGGCGGGCTGGGGGCGATCACTGCGACGGCTAATGCGTTGTTGGGGATACTCGATGGTTGGCAAGGGGATGAGGTCATCCGTGGCGGTCATGCCTCTGCCCAGACGGTTAAATGCAAAGTCGGCACCGCCAAAGGCGTTGGCGTAGCAGATCGGCATCGCTGTAAAGGGGCGGGGCTCGCTTATTTTATTATCAATCCAGTAGCGCTCACCGATGACTGTGAGCGATTTACTCAGATTGCCGACCCTAACGCCCACCTCCAGCTCCTTCACCGCCTTCTGCTCGGGGGGGTAGGCGATGGCGTTAAGAAAAAACTCATGGTGATCTTTGGCCACACCGCTATCAAACATAATGCCGGACTCTAGCAGCCCCATGGCGGTTGACCAGAACTGCTGTTCTGCGCCGACCTTGCCAGTTAGCAGATTAAAGGGGATAAAGGTCGTTAGCCCCATAAAATGACGCTTATAGGCGGTAAAGGTACGGTTATAGCAGACCAGTTGCAGCGGTTTGTAGATCTGCATATCAGACGAAGAGGTTAGTTATCTTGGTTTTAATATCGGTCATTCCGGTACTAATTTTGCTGGGCAAGGCATCGATTTTGCTGGCACCACTTAAGATATAGCTGGCGATGGTGTCAATTTTACTGGCATTGGTCTTCAGCTCGGTGATTTTTGCCTGAATATTGCTGCTATCCACTTCTGTTTTGTTGGTTAAATCACACTCCAGTACCGCACCCAGGGCAATCTCGGCCTTGGCGGCAATGGTGGTCTCCAGTATCGCACCAATATTCGTCTCCATTTTAGCGCCGATAAAGGTTTCAACGGCAGCGGCAATCGTGGTTGCAACCTGCCCGCCTACATAGGTATCGACCTGTCCACCGACGGTGGTGGATACCTGCCCCCCCACAAAGGTCTCTGCTGAGTTGCCGGTCACCGTGGCAACGGTGTTGCCCACATAGGTCTCTACGGTGTTGCCAATGGTGGTGGAGACGGTGTTGCCAGTCGTGGTTTCGGTGGTATTGCCGGTGGTGGTGGAGGTGGTGTTGCCGGTCATGGTTTCGGTGACGTTGCCAGTCATTGTGCTGGTACTGTTACCCACGACAGTCTCTTCGGAGTTACCGTAAACCCACGCTTTGCTGTTCCCTTTAACATACTCAAAAGAGTCGCCATCCATCACACTGTAATCATTGCCCTTTACCGATGCCCAGGAGTCGCTAAAGACAATTTCAGTACTGCAATCATCGGGGATCCCCGTGGGGTCGACACCAAATTTACCAATGGCCGCTGCATGGGAGGGGGGTTTGGTACGAATGGTGGTTGCGGTTTTATGGCTCTCCTCCCAGCCGGTACCCAGGTTATAGACGGTGCCACCGCCAAAGTAGTACTCATCATCTTCGGTATAGAAATAACTCTCTCCAAGACGACGGGAGAAGTTATGGCCACCGCTAAGCTCCTCTTCCTTGGAAAACTCTGCGCCATCACCGAGTTTGGGAAAGGCAAATATGCCAACCGGCTCGAAGTCGTAGGCAGGCTCAGTCACATTTTCATGACCTTTGGTGGCACTAAGGTAACGCACACCGCCGAAAATTTTGGTGTGGCGTAGACCATCGCTGATTTCAGTAACCCCCTCACCATCGGCATTGGCAGCACCCAGATGGAGATAGGTGCCAGATTGTGGCGACTGGAGTTTGATACGGCGACAGTCATCCTTGTCCTCCAGCTCAATCATATTGCCGGAGGCGGTTTTAATGCGGCTGTTGGTCTGGGACTCGCGGTCAACCACACTGGTTTGCAGATGGTTGGGAACGGCGCCGCTAATGACCGGGCGGTCGGGATCCCCTTCAATGAAGGTGAGCAGTACCTCCGCTCCCTTATGGAGCGGAAAGTGCATGCCATGTCCCTCTCCCGCGTAGGGTTGTGACATCCGTACCCAGTAGGAGGCCTTGCCCTCACCCCGTGTCTGGCGATCAAAGGGGATGACCACGCGATAGCGCCCGACCTCATCGAGTTCGGCATAGTGACCATCACCCTCGGCATCAATATTGGCATTCAGGGTGCCGAAGACCCGCTGCTTTTCAACCAGTCGCTCGGGACGAAATTGCAGATCGCTTTTAATCGCGGTAAAACTGTTGCGATAGACCGGCTGATCGCCCTGCTCCGCGGCGGAGAGGTGGGTGAGAAAGCGGGGTGAAAAGCCCTCGTGCTCAATATCAATCACCAGATAGTCGCAGTTGTAGGTGGTGCGAAAGTGATTTTTTAGGGTAAAGAGGTAGCCAGGCTGCAGGCGGTTGACTAATCCCTCTCCATAGAAACGACGCTTGCGGCTGCGCTGCTCCTCGGCGCGCACGTTGGCAATCTGTTTCGCCTCGTCCGGTGATTCAATATTGTCACCATAGAAGAAGAGTTCGCCATAACCGTTGGCGTCAACCTCCGCTTCGGCACTAATATCAACCAGCGGGCTCTCATCGTTATAGTCTTTAATGACCACCTTGGCAGGGACAGGTTGTTGGCGGCTGACAAAGTGGCTGACGGTGTTGCCAAAGTGCATGACATTAAGCCCCCCTGCCTGACGAAACTCAATAGTGGCATCGGTCATTGGCAGATGATTGCTCAGGGTGTCGGTAAAGATAACTTTGTCGCAGCCGTTGCTGTGGTCGAAATAGTAGTAGATCCCTTCGCGCTCGCAGATGCGGTGAATAAAGTCGAGAAAGGTTTCGCGGTACTGAATGCGAAACTCCCAGGTGCGGTAGCTGCTGCTAAAGCTGAGTTCAAAGTCGCTCCCTTGTAAAAGACCGGTCTCTTCAAGAACCTGAGTTAGCGTATCTTCAACATTTTGCTGCAGGTAGACCTCATTGGTGCGGTAGAGTCCAAGACGCCAGAGTCGGGGCACCAGTTTCACCTGATAGAGGGCGTAGTCGCCGCTATGTTGCAGCTGTTCGAACTCGGCAATCAGGCCGTAAACCTGTTGTTGTGATTCGCCGATTTGATAGCTGAAGTGACAGCTGGTGAGCTGTTCGATATCGATGTCGTGATTGGTCGATTTTAGCTTTAGGGTGTAGGAGAATGGGCGGCAGAGTAGATCCTGACCACGAAAGCTGACCACATCAAAACAGTCAGGCTGTTGTCCTTCAGCGGTAAAGAGATAGTCAATGGCACTACTCATAAGGAGACTCCGATAACTGGCAGGTAGTTGGGAAATTGCTTTATCACGGCAAAGGAGTTTGAGCGTTGGCCTGGATTATACCCAAACTACTTGGAAATGCAGGTAGGCGGCAAAGTCGCGAATCCCCATGAGCATAGATTAACTATGTGATTGGGGTGAGCGACTGCAGCCAACGACCCTGCAATTTCAAGTAGAAAGGGTAT
>JADGBN010000105.1 GCA_015231435.1 Gammaproteobacteria bacterium | reverse complement strand
CCGGAAACGATCCATAATCGTACGGTAATCCTTGGAGGGCTGATCACAATTTTCGATTAACAGACCAATCGGTGTGCCGGTGGTTTTCCCCTCAAAAACCCCTGAGAGAATTCTGACCACATCGCCCTCGCGACGCTGCGTGGTGTGGCGCGACTGACCGGGTTTACGACGATCGAGATCATGTTGCAAATCGGCCTCACAGAGCGGCATACCCGCAGGGCAGCCGTCAACCGTCGCACCAAGAGCGGCACCATGGCTCTCGCCAAAGGTGGTGACACAAAAAAGCTTGCCTATGCTATTGCCTGACATCTAAATCACCTTGGAGAAACGTTTGCCGCTGGCCTCTTTTAGATAAGCGTCAAAGAGCATACAGATATTGCGAATAAGCAGCTTTCCCTTGGGAGTGACACGAATGGCATCACTGGAGAGTTCGACCAAACCATCTTCAGCCATTCCCTCAAGTCCAGCGAGCGCATCGGCAAAATGGTGGTCAAAATCGATCTGATAACGGCTGGAGATGCTCCCCTTGTCCAACTGAAAGTGACAGATAAGCCGGGTAATCACCTCACGTCTTAACTTATCTTCCGCAGTTAGGGTAAGGCCACGAAAGATGGGCAGTTGTCCCTTAACCAGGGATGCGGCGTAACCATCCATCGTCTTCTGATTTTGGCTGTAACTGTCCGCCACCTGTCCGATGGAGGTGCTCCCAATCCCAATTAAGTCGCAATCGGCATGGGTTGAGTAGCCCTGAAAATTACGATAGAGGGTCATCTCTCGCTGTGCCACCGCAAGCTCATCATCGGGTTTGGCAAAGTGATCCATACCGATAAAGAGGTAGCCTGCCGCCGTCAGACGCTCAATAGACATGCGCAGAATCTCCAGTTTCTCCTGTCCACTGGGCAGATCTGCCTCATTAATACGACGTTGCGGTTTGAAAATATCGGGAAGATGCGCGTAATTAAAGACCGAGAGACGATCTGGGGCGATATCAATAATGGTATCCAGCGTGCGTGAAAAACTTGCCACCGTCTGCAACGGCAGTCCGTAAATAAGGTCAATGCTAACGGAACGAAAACCTTCACGCCGCGCCGTCTCCAGGGTGGTGACCGTCTGCTCCAGAGGCTGAATACGGTTAACCGCCTGCTGCACCTTTGCATCAAAATCCTGGGCGCCAAGACTCATACGGTTAAATCCCAGTTCACGCAGCAGCGCAATGGTATCGTGCTGTACCTCACGCGGATCAATCTCAATAGAGTACTCACCGGCATCATTATCGAGCAGGGTAAAACACTCCCGCGTTTTCGCCATTAACTGCCGCATCTCGCCGTGTGAGATAAAAGTAGGCGTGCCGCCACCCCAATGGAGCTGTTTAACCACCCGACCGGGGGTAAAGAGCTGACTCTGCAAAGTGAGCTCACGCTCGACATGCGCCAGATAGGGTGCCGCCTGTGAGCGATCCTTGGTGACTACTTTGTTGCAGCCGCAATAAAAACAGACGGTGTCACAAAAGGGGATGTGAAAGTAGAGAGAGAGCGGGTTACCCGCCTCATTACTACGGGCAACCTGGCGTTGATAGTCGACAGCGCTAAATTCATTATGAAACTGCACCGCTGTCGGGTAGGAGGTATAACGCGGCCCGGTTTTCTCATATTTTTTTAACAGCGCCGCATCAAAATGAATACTCTGCTCAACAACTTGCTGCACCATCTATACCTCCTCCCCGATATTCAATCCCTGCCGATGGGTACGGTTTATCGTCGCCAATAACAGCGTGAAAGGGAGTTGGCTGGACATCCGGTTAGCAACTTCAATAAAAGGAAGATCTTCATCCGCAAAGCGGTAACTCCCATCTGTCATCCCGGCACGCATCTTTTTCAATTCAAAAAGAATCGGATCTAGCACACGCATCTGCTCACCGGGTTCATCCATATCAAACTCTAAACAGGCTACAAACTCCTCAACCTCAATAATCGCCTGTTCAACCAGGTCGACATAGGCTTCTGCATCCTTGGGACGTTGATCTATCATAAAGATCTCCTATGACTTAATGTGACTATACTGACTGGCAATCAACTGTTCACGGGTAATTAAAAAGACCCCCTCCCCGCCACGTTCAAACTCCAGCCAGATAACCGGCAGATCGGGAAAGGCTGTTCCAAATTGTGCGACACTATTACCCACTTCAACAATTAACACCCCTTTAGGATTCAGGTAGCCCGCAGCATTCGCAACAATAATCCTAACAATATCAAGCCCATCCTTCCCTGCTTCTAGGGCAATACGGGGTTCATGACGATACTCATGGGGCAGAATCTGCATCTCCAGTTGATCAACATAAGGTGGATTGGAGACAATCAAATCGTATCTGCGCCCGGTGAGTTTATTAAAGAGATCTGACTCAATTAAATTAACCCGGCGAGTTAACTCATAGCGTAAGCGATTCTTTTCCGCCACCGCCAATGCCTGCGGGGAGATATCAACGGCATCCACCGTAACCTCCTCCAGATGGAGTGCTGCAGCAATCGCAATACAGCCGGAGCCGGTACAGAGATCGAGTATCTTGTGAATTCTGTCCGGCTCAAGCCAGGGGGCAAAGCCCGCCTCAATCAGCTCGGCAATCGGTGATCGGGGAATAAGCACACGTTCATCAACATAGAAGGAGTAACCGGCGAACCATGCCTCGTGGGTAAGATAAGCGGCCGGCAGTCGTTTACTAATACGCAACGCAACGGTCTCTGCAATCACCTGACGCTCAACGGTGGTTAAACGACAATCAAGATAGGTTTCACTGCGCTCATGGGGAATATGAAGAAGATGAAACAGCAGAGTCGCGGCCTCATCAAAGGGGTTATCAGAGCCGTGACCAAAAAAGAGATCCGCCTCGATAAACCGTGTAGCGGCCCACCGCACATAGTCGCGCAGCGTCAATAGTGCCGTATCATCGCTGTTATTTCCCAATTCTGGGAGTTGCCACATTGTCATTTACAGACTCCTTATTCGCTGGTGGATGGTGCGGCGGCAATTTCTGCCTCGATAAGTTCAAGAGCTGACATTGGATTATCCGCAGCGGTGATTGGACGTCCGATCACCAGATAGTTACTGCCATCACGAATCGCAGCAGCTGGGGTTTTAATCCGCTTTTGATCATCGCTGGCTGACCAGAGCGGCCGAATTCCCGGGGTGACCAACAGAAAATGATCCGGCAGATGTTGCCGTAACAGGGTGATCTCCTTAGGGGAGCAGACCACACCGGCAACTCCGGCAGCGGCGGCCAGTTCGGCGAGCGCCTGTACCCGTGCTGCCGCTGGCGGCTGTAAGCCAATTAAAGAGAGTTCAGCATCATCCATGCTAGTCAGAATAGTAACGGCAATTAGCAGCGGCGGCTGTGACACCCCCGCTAACGCCTCTGCCGCAGCAGCCATCATCCGTTGACCGCCAAGGGCATGAACATTAACCATCCACACCCCCAGATCAGCAGCGGCGCGACAGGCTGCCGCCACGGTATTGGGAATGTCGTGATATTTCAGATCAAGAAAAATATCAAACCCCAGGCGCTGTAGCGACTCGACCAGTGCCGGGCCTGCGCGGGTAAAGAGCTCTTTACCCACCTTCAGACGACAACGGGAAGGGTCGATTTGTGCAGCCAGATTTAACGCTGCATCCGCCGCAGGAAAGTCGAGGGCGACAATTATTTTGCTCTCACAACGCATGACTACACTCCCAAAACAGGTTAACGAACATAGGGTTTAATGGTTGACCACTGCTTACACCCTGGGCAGAGCCAATAGAGCGTTTTCGCCTCAAAGCCGCAATGGTGACAGAGATAGATGTTGCCACTTTCAGAAATTTTATTCACTACCCATTGCAGACGTTGTAACGACGTTGGCGGTGTCACTCGGCCACTCTGCTCAATCCAGCGTTCAATTAAAAAACGCACCCCATGCAGTGAAGGGGTGTTCAGAAAAAACTGCTCCAGCAACTGGTGTACCTGACTCTGTACCGCCAGCGGAAAACGATACTGAGCAATCGCCACTGCCAGAGCAGGTTGCGGCTGACGCTCCAGCAGACCCTTAAGATAGACGGTTAATTTATCCAGCAGCGAGGGCTGCGAATGCGCGCTGGCCATTAACTCATAACAGCGACAGAGCGGCGAGACGATTTCGGTTAGGAGTTCACGATCCTGATGCTCTACCCGCTCATAGGCAGCGACGGCAGCCGCGTAATCCTGACTCTGCTGGTAAACCTCCCCCAACAGCAGCGTCGCACGCACTGATCCGGGGGCAACTTTAACCGCTGTATTTAAAGCCACCAGCGCCAGACGGCGCTCCGCCTTTTGCAAATCCGATAACGCCTGTTCGCAGTAATAGTGAGATAAGGGCAGCGCCGCTGCAGGATTATCCTTGAGGCGCAGAGTAGCAATCTGAATCGCCCTCTCCCACTCATGCTCCTGCTGATAGATTTTTTGCAGCTGCTTGAGACTCTCTGCTTTCAGCCGTGGCTCATCACCAATATCGAGTAACAGCGACTCGGCCCGATCAAAAAGACCCGCCTTAAAGTAGTCATGCGCCAGCTCCAACAGCGCGCGGTTATGTTGATGCCGCTGCAGCGCTGGACGGGCAATAAGATTCTGATGAATATGGATGGCACGTTCAACCTCGCCGCGTCGTCGGAAAAGATTGGCGAGGGCAAAGTGGATCTCAACCGTCTCACTATCGGCGTGACAGAGTTTAAGAAACTCCTCAATCGCCTCATCTTCGCGATCCGTCAGCAGATGGTTGAGTCCGGCAAAATAACCATCGGTCATTTTACGGCAGAGACGCTGCTGGCGACGACTCTCACCACGTCTGGCAATCAGCCATCCTGACAAGGCGGCCAGCGGCAGCAGCAAAAAGAGAACCTCACTCCCCATTAGCAGAACCCCATCAATCGTGTTGTCCCGCTAACAGAAATAGGTGAAATAGTACGAATAAAATAGGTAGCAGCTAACGCGTCAGAATTAACCGATAATCTCGTTTTTACTAGCGTTAATGCGATCCCGCAGCTCCTTTCCAGGTTTAAAGTGGGGGATCTGTTTTGATTCAAGCATCACCGGCTCACCGGTTCTTGGGTTGCGGCCGATGCGTGATTTACGTTGATGCAATGAAAAGCTGCCAAAACCACGGATCTCAATTCTGTCTTCATTTGCCAACGCATCCGACATCTCATCAAGAACGGTTTTAACGGCCATGTCCACATCTTTTAAGGGTAACATCCACAATTTTTGCGACAAGCTGTCGATTAACTCTGATTTAGTCATCTCTAATACCCTTAAGGAAAACGAATGGCTGCAACTATCTCCTGAAACAGGGATAGTTAAAATAGTGCAAAACCATAACGGGGAGAGACGCTCCCCGTTATGTCAAACAACTTAACGCAGGTTAACCCTCGTCGCGCATCTGCTCTTTAATCAGATCGCCCAGCGTTGGGGTCACCGGTGCAGAGGCATTATAGCCCTGAACAGCCTCTTTCTCTTCATCACTGTCCTTGGCTTTTATCGAAAGAGAGATATTACGGTTTTTACGATCAACGCCAATAAACTTGGCCTCCACCTCATCACCGACATTCAGCTCATTACGCGCATCAGCAATCTTCTCACGGGCAATCTCGGAGGCGCGCAGATAGCCCTCCACCTGATCCGCCAGCAGAATCACCGCACCACGAGCATCGACCTCTTTCACCTTACCGATCACAATGCTCCCCTTGGGATTATTGGCCAGGAAATTGGTAAAGGGATCAGAGCTTAACTGCTTAATACCTAAAGAGATACGCTCACGCTCAGCATCAATGGCAAGAATAACGGTTTCAACTTCATCACCCTTTTTATAGTTGTGAATAGCCGCCTCTTCCTGCTCATTCCAAGTAATATCAGAGAGATGTACTAGACCGTCAATGTTGCCCTCAAGACCGATAAAGATACCAAAATCGGTAATCGATTTAATCGTACCGCTAACCTTATCGTCCTTGCTGTACTTATTGGCAAAATCTTCCCAAGGATTGGTGTGACACTGTTTCATCCCGAGAGAGATGCGACGGCGCTCGGCATCAATATCAAGTACCATCACCTCAACTTCCACACCTAACTGCACAACCTTGGAGGGATGAATATTTTTGTTAGTCCAGTCCATCTCAGAGACGTGCACCAGACCCTCAACGCCATCCTCAATTTCGACAAAGCAGCCGTAATCGGTGAGATTGGTCACCTTGCCAAAGAGGCGCGTATTCTCGGGGTAGCGACGTGCAATATCTTCCCAAGGATCTTCACCCATCTGCTTCAGACCTAGGGAGACGCGCATTTTCTCACGGTCAAATTTAAGAATTTTGACCGTAATTTCTGTGCCAACGGTCACTACCTCTTCAGGATGCTTAACCCGTTTCCACGCCATATCCGTAATGTGAAGCAGACCATCAATACCACCGAGATCGATAAAGGCACCGTATTCGGTCAGGTTTTTCACCACACCCTTCACCATCTTGCCATCTTCCAGGCTCTCAAGCAGTGCATCCCGCTCTTCACTACTCTCACTCTCAACCACCGCGCGGCGGGAGACAACCACATTATTACGTTTGCGGTCGAGTTTAATCACCTTGAACTCAAGCTCTTTGCCTTCGAGATAGGCAGTATCACGCACTGGGCGAACATCCACCAGAGAGCCGGGAAGGAAGGCGCGGTTATCTTTCATCTCAACGGTGAAGCCACCTTTGACGCGCTCAATAATACGACCGGTTACGGTCTCACCCTTCTCCTGAGCCTTCTCAAGACGTGTCCATGACTCTGCCCGCTTCGCCTTTTCGCGTGACAGTCGTGTGGCTCCAAAGCCATCCTCAACCGCCTCAAGAACAACGTCAACCGCATCACCGACTTTTACTTCGATGAGGCCGTTTTCATCACGAAACTGCTCAACGGGAATATGTCCCTCTGATTTAAGGCCGGCGTTAACCACCACCACATCAGAACCCACTGCAACCACGATGCCATTAATAACTGCACCCACGCGCATCTTTGTATCTTTGATACTCTCTTCAAAGAGATCGGAAAAGCTCTCGCTCATAGTGTAAAAAAACCAAATTTAATGGTTCTGTCCGCCCGCAAGGGAGGAGAGACCCGAGTTGTAAAATAAAAAAGAGACCCGAATTGAACACTCAATCACGAGCCGCTGCGCTTACGGTAGTCGATGCGGCAATCACCACCATCGCCTGTTGCATGACCGCATCTAGCGTCAGCAACGAGGTATCAATAATCACTGCATCATCAGCCGCCTTCAGGGGTGACACCGAACGCTGACTGTCACGTTCATCACGTTCAGCTATCTCCACCTCAAGAGCGCGAAGATTAGCATCAATACCCTTTTCCTTCAACTGCTTATACCGTCTTTCTGCACGAACTACTGGCGATGCCGTAAGAAAAAGCTTGGCAACGGCGTGCGGAAAAACGGTTGTCCCCATATCGCGACCATCGGCAATCAGGCCAGGGGGTTGGGAAAAGTCACGCTGACGTTGCAGCAGCGCCTCTCGCACCTTTGCAAGCGCAGCAATTTGCGATGCGGCAGTCGCCACCGCCTCGGTGCGAATCGCATCACCAACCACCTCCCCTGCCAACAGGGCGACCACGCCACTATTAGTGACCTCATAACTCACCTCAAGATGACGCGCTAATTCAGCTAAAGCCATCGCATTATCTAGGGGGATCTGCTGGCGCAGTGCAGTTAACGCCACCAGACGATAGAGCGATCCGCTATCTAAGAGATGCCAGTTCAACCGTTTAGCCAGCAGCAGCGCCAGTGTCCCCTTGCCGACACCACTGGGCCCGTCAATCGTAATTACCGCCGATCTACCCGTATGATTTAATCCCATTAGTTAACCTCGGTAATCGCCAAACCGGCGGTAGTGGCAAGTTGCGTAAACCCTGGGAATGAGGTTGCGACATTGGCACAATCACTAATCTCAATGGCCGCTGAGGCACAAAGCGCAGCCATGGCAAAGGACATGGCAATACGGTGATCACCATAACTTGCGACTTTGCCACCACTAAATCCCTTGCCACCGTGAATGATCATCCCGTCAGGCGTTGCCTCTGCAACAACCCCCAACCGCTGTAACCCTTCAGCCATCACTGCAATCCGATCACTCTCCTTCACCCGCAACTCCTCTGCCCCCGTCAGACGGGTGACACCCGAAGCAACAGCCGCCGCAATAAAGATGGCAGGAAACTCATCAATCGCCAAAGGCACTTCAGCCTCGGGAATATCAATGCCATGAAGTGGCGCATAACGCACCGTGATATCTGCAACCGGCTCACCGCCGACAAGATGCTCATTGGCAATCGCAATATCGGCGCCCATTTGCCGCAAAATCTGAATAACCCCGGTACGGGTAGGGTTAACCCCCACCTGACACAGCGTGACGTGTGACCCCTTGCTAATCGCCGCGCCCACGATAAAGAAGGTTGCCGAGGAGATATCCGCAGGCACTGTGATCTTGCCAGCCGTTAACCGCCCTCCAGGCTGGATAGTGACACGGGAGCCCTGACGTTGCAGCGGATAACCAAAGCCCGCCAACATCCGCTCGGTATGATCCCGAGTAGGCGCCGGTTCGGTGACCGAGGTCGGTGAACTGGCATAAAGTCCCGCCAGCAGCAGTGCCGACTTCACCTGAGCCGAAGCGACAGGAAGCAGGTAATCGATTCCCTGAAGCGCTGCCACCGGAGATATCTGCAGTGGCGGTCGTCCTGCCTCAGCGCTGTGAATGATTGCCCCCATTTGCGACAGTGGCTGAATAACCCGCCCCATCGGGCGTTTGCTTAACGAGGCGTCGCCCACCAGTGTGGCAGCAAAAGATTGCCCTGCCAACAGACCACTTAACAGACGCATGGAGGTTCCTGAGTTACCCAAATCCAGCGGCGCTGCGGCGGCTCGCAGGCCATGCAGACCAACGCCGAAGATAGTCACCTCACCCCCCTGCTGCTCAATCTTTACCCCCATCGCGCGAAAAGCATTTAGGGTCGCCAAACT
>JADGBN010000104.1 GCA_015231435.1 Gammaproteobacteria bacterium | reverse complement strand
GCAGAGGCCAATCCCTTTGGCACCGTATTTCAGGGCGGTGAGGGCGTCAAAGGCGGTATCGGCATTGGCCTTTACCTTCAGCTTGGTAAACTCGTCTGCCCAGGTGAGCAGGGTGTTGAGCTCACTGGAGAACTCGGGTTCGACGGTGGCAATTTCGCCAAGATAGACGTTACCGCTGCTGCCATCAATCGTGATGACATCGCCCTCTTTAATGACGGTTTCACCAACGCGGGCTTCGCGCTTGTGAACATCAACGCTAATGCCTTCAGCACCGGCGACACAGGGCTTGCCCATGCCACGCGCAACCACCGCCGCGTGAGAGGTCTTACCGCCACGACTGGTGAGAATGCCCTGTGAGGCAAAGAAGCCGTGAATATCTTCGGGTTTGGTCTCTTCGCGCAGCAGAATGACTTTCTGTCCACCCTGTTTGCCAAGAATTTCGGCACGGTCGGCATCAAACACCGCATGACCAAAGGCGGCACCTGGAGAGGCGGGCAGGCCCTGTGCCAGCGGTTTGCTCTTCTGGTTGGGATCAAGGCGGGGGAAGAGCATCTGCTCAAGTGACGCCGGAGCGATACGCAGCAACGCCTGCTCTTTGCTTAGCAGTCCTTCGCGCTCCATCTCCACCGAGGTGCGTACCATGGCGATGGTATTCATTTTGCCATTACGGGTCTGCAGACAGTAGAGCACACCACGTTCGATGGTAAATTCAAAGTCCTGCACTTCGTTATAGTGTGACTCCAGCTTCTGGCGCAGGGCTTCAAGCTGTTTTGCCATCTCGGGCATCTCTTGATCCATGCGATCAATTGGTTTCGGGGTTCTGATACCTGCGACGACATCTTCGCCCTGGGCATTGACGAGATACTCGCCATAGAGGCGGTTTTCGCCGGTACCGGGGTTACGGGTGAAGGCGACGCCGGTGGCGGAGTCGTTGCCACGGTTGCCAAAGACCATCGTGCAGATATTGACTGCGGTGCCGTTGGCCATATCGGAGGTGATATTAAACTCTCTGCGGTAGGCAACAGCGCGGTTTCCCATCCATGAACGGAAGACAGCCTTAACAGCAATTTCAAGCTGTTCGTAGGGATCACTGGGGAAGGGGCGACCGGTCTGCTCTTCAACGACGCGCAGAAAACGTTCGCTAATCTCTTTAAGATTGTCGGCAGAGAGGCCAATATCCTCATTGACGTGAGCGCTCTCTTTGACGATTTCAAACTCCGCATCAAAGAGCTCATCGTTAATGCCCAGTGCGACCTTGCCAAAGAGTTGAATAAAGCGGCGAGAGGAGTCGTAACCAAAGCGCGGATCGTTTGTCTGGGCAATTTCACCCTGCAGGGTTTCGGCGTTGAGGCCGAGGTTAAGAATGGTGTCCATCATTCCCGGCATTGACATTGCCGATCCGGAACGTACTGAAACTAGCAGCGGGTTACTCGCATTGCCAAAGCCTTTGCCGGTCTGTTTTTCCACGGTGATCATCTGTGCCCGTACCTCTTCCATCAGTTCGGCAGGCAGTTCATCGCTGGTGTCGGCAAGATAGTTAAGGCACGCTTGCGTGGTAATCACAAAACCCGGGGGGACATTGAGTCCGATCTGGGTCATCTCACAGAGATTGGCACCTTTGCCGCCGAGTAAGTGCTTGTCTTTGCCATTGCCTTCGTTAAAGGAAAAAACCTGTTTTTGTGTCATGCGTGTTGCTCCGGATAAGTGATGATTAATGGGTTTGTGAAATGGATAAGAGGGGCTATCAATGTTAGGGCGTTTTGCCGACGACACTGATAATGAGCCCTATTCTACCCGATGTGACCGGGAGACCGGTTAAAAAAATAAGAATATTCACATTGGACTGTTTATTCATAGAAAAATGATATAGTGATTAAAAGAGCGGGTTGCTAGGTAACCGTTCAGACCCCCGCTACTTTTGCCCCCTCTCCCCTCGGGAGAGGGTTGGGGTGAGGGTAAAAAATGTAGGGTGTCTGAATGTTTACGTTGTCAAGCGTTGGACATAGCTAAACAAGGAGATAAAGATGGGTGAAGAGGTTCGGGAGTTAATATTAATGCGTCATGGCAAGTCGGACTGGAATATCGCCAGCACCGATTTTCACCGACCTTTGAAACGGCGTGGTATTAATGCCAGTAAAGCGATAGGGCGCTGGTTACGGCATGAGCAGCTGCTGCCGACACGGGTGGTTAGCTCTCCGGCGACACGAGCCATTCTTACTGCGCATCTGGTCTGTCGTGGTATGAAGCTTGATCCTGCCAAAGTTATTATTGAGGATCCGTCACTTTATGACGCCTCGCTAAATGATCTTCTCGCCGGTTTGGCGAAGATTGACGGGGAGCCGCAGCGGGTGATGCTGGTTGGACATAATCCCGGGCTTGAGGAGTTGTTAGTCTATCTTCTGGGGGGGGGCGCCGGCAGGTGGCGGCGATAAACTTCTGCCCACCGCCGCTATTGCGCGAATTGCGCTGCCGCAGGATTGGCAGCTGCTCTCCTCCGGGTGCGGTACACTGTTGCAGCTGCTGCAACCGGGTGAGCTTTAGGCGTTACGGCTGCCACTTTTGTTGTAACGCTTCACCATAGCGGCGCATGGCATCCAGCTGTTGTCGTTTATTGCTATCTTCGTGGTACTCTGCCGCCAGTGCCTGAAGGCGGGAGAAGTAGGCGTCAAGGGTTAAACCACCAGAGGCGCTGGCATCCGTGAGTCGCTGCAAACAGTGTTGCAGCCACTGTCGCTGCTCATCTGGGCTCAGGGTTTCTGGGTAGTTGCGTGCGCGATAGCGCCAAACCAGCATATTCAGGCGTTTATCGCTAAAGGTTGGGTTGGCTGCGGCAAGCTTCTGCGCCGACATACCGCGCAGCGTGTCAAGGTGCTGGCGATCCGCACGGGTGAGAAAACCGTTGTAAAGGTTGTGATCAGAGTCAGCAGCATGAGGGTATGACGATCTTTTACGGTGATAGAGCGGCGCAAGTTTTTTGCTAATCTGCTGCTGATTCTTCCGTATCTGTTGCAGGTGGCGACGGCAGGTGGCGGTATCTATTTCCCTCCCCTTCGCCATCAGTCTCATGCAAAGCGGTGAGAAGAATATCGGAAGCATGGAGAAAAGCGGTCCGTTCAAGACCAATATCAATAAAGGCCGCCTGCATACCTGGCAGCACACGACTAACCTTGCCGCGATAGATATTGCCAACCAGACCACGGTGATCGCTGCGCTCAAGATGCACCTCCTGCAAAACACCATGCTCAACAAAGGCGACGCGCGCCTCCTGCGGGGTGATATTAATCAGTAGTTCACGACTCACAACAGACTAGAGTTTAGGGCGCCAGTCAGGCGGCAGTTTGGTTAGGTAGGGACGCATGAGCATATCCTCCTTGAGCACATGGTTCACCAGCCAAGCGCGCAAAAAGGTGACAATACGCTTCGCCTCACGTTCAATTTTTGCCGGCGTATCCATACTCTCCAGCTCTTTACGAATTCTCTCGGCATCAACAATAAGGTTCTGATGTTCCACGCGATGTATATCGTAACGGTTATATTTCATCTGATATTGCATCTTGCTTTCACGCGAAAAATGTTCCTGAGTGTAGCTTAACAACATGTCAAAAACACCCATTAACATCTCTTTATCTTCTGGCGTCTGGAGACAGAGTTCTACCATATTCACCAAACATATCAGGTACCTGTGATCTGAGTCGATAGAGTTATTCCCGACGCTCATCTGATCACGCCATAAAATCGTCATGCCATTGCCCCCCTGGTTAAATCAGTCAACTAAAGCACTACTATCTCACAGCTGACACTAATTTCAAAATTTTCATCAACTAACACCCCCCTGTTACTGTCACTTCTCGCTTTTGCAGGGTAGAATGACGCACTTTATAGCATCACCCTCTTGCTAACCACTCCCGATAGACAGGCTTCGTATTATGAAACAGGCAATGACTGCCCTGCTGCAGCAGGCTTTACAACAACTTCAGCAACAGGGTCAGCTCCCTGAGACCATCGTGCAACCCCTTATCGCGCAACAGCGATTACCCATAGAGCGTTGCCGCGATCGCAGCCATGGCGACTACGCCAGTAATCTCGCCATGCTGCTTGCCAAAGAGGCGAAAATGGCGCCGCGCAACCTTGCCCAGCTGATTAGCAGCGCCCTGCCCGCCAGCGAACTCATTGCAAAATGCGAAATCGCCGGCCCCGGCTTTATTAACTTTACCCTGAGCGCAACGGCACGGCGCACGGTGGTTAACACGGTGCTTAGTGAAGCTAGCCGCTTTGGTCACAACCAGTCAGGCGCAGGCAAGCGCGTTCTTCTCGAGTTTGTCTCGGCCAATCCCACCGGGCCGCTGCATGTCGGTCATGGACGGGGTGCCGCCTACGGCTCGGCGTTGGCAGCGCTGCTTGCCACCAACGGCTATCAAGTTGAGTGCGAATACTATGTTAACGATGCCGGACGCCAGATGGATATTCTCGCCACCAGCGTCTGGCTGCGCTATCTTGAACTTTGCGGTGAGAGCCTCAGCTTCCCGAAAAATGGCTATAAAGGTGACTATGTCTGGGATATCGCCGCGACCCTGCATCGTACTGAAGAGGCGCGCTTGCACCAGCCGATAACCGTGGTCATGGCGGATATTCCTGCAGATGCGGGGGAGGAAGAGGCGAGCGGTGGCGACAAGGAGCTTCATATCGATGCCCTCATTGCCCGTGCCAAACTTCTGCTGGGGGAAGAGGGCTACCGCACTCTGTTTGATGCCGGTCTTAACGCGATTCTTGAGGATATTCGCCAGGATTTGGCGCAATTTGGCGTCCATTTTCAGCGCTGGTACTCCGAACGAACCCTCATTGAGAGTGGTGCGGTTGAGCGCGCGCTCGAACGGTTGCAAACGGCGGGGTACCTCTATCAGCAGGAGGGGGCTACCTGGTTTCGCTCAACCGCTTTTGGTGATGAGAAGGATCGCGTGCTGGTACGCGAAAATGGTGCAAAAACCTATTTTGCCTCTGATATCGCCTACCATCTGGAGAAGCTCGAGCGCGGATATACGCAACTTATTGATATTTGGGGTGCTGACCATCACGGCTATGTGCCACGGGTAAAAGCGGCAATGGCCGCACTGGGTGCCGATCCCGGGCAACTTGAGGTGTTATTGGTGCAGTTTGCCATTCTCTACCGCCATGGTGAACGGATGCAGATGTCCACCCGCTCCGGCGAATTTGTCACCCTGCGCGAGTTACGCGAAGAGGTCGGTAACGATGCCGCCCGCCTCTTCTATATGATGCGCCGCTGTGAACAGCATCTTGACTTTGATCTTGACCTTGCCAAATCACAAAGTAGTGATAACCCGATCTACTATATTCAGTACGCACATGCACGCATCTGTAGTGTGCTCAATCAACTGGAGAGTCGTGGCATTCCCTGCCATGCAACAGAAGGTTTAACGCACCTTAATCTGCTGCAGGAGCCACAGGAAGAGGCGATATTTACCACCCTGTCACGTTATCCCGAAATGCTGGAAGGGGCTGCCAAAACCCACGAGCCGCACCAACTCGTACACTATTTGCGGGATCTCGCCAACGATCTGCATAGCCTCTACAACGCGCACCAGTTTATTGTTGAAGACCCGCAGCTGCGCGCCGCCCGCCTCTCCCTCGCCCTCGCGGTTAAGCAGGTACTCGCTAATGGTTTGGCAATCCTTGGCCTTCACGCCCCGGAGAAGATGTAACCATGAGGTCACCTGCCCTGCAACCAAGCCGTGGATCGCCTATACCCGTCATCCTTGAAAATGCTGGTTCGTTGGCTTCAGTCGCTCACCCCAATCACTTAGGTTTACTAAGCTCATGGGGATTCGCGACTTTGCCGCCTTCCATCATTTCCAATGATTTTGGGTATAGAAGATAGGGTCAGGCGGTGAGTATACCCGTCATCCTTGAAAACGGTGGTTCGTTGCACCAAAGGCCAAGCTGCGCACGCTGCAGTCGCTCACCCCAATCACATAGCTTATCTATGCTCATGGGGACCGCCTACCCGCATTTCCAATGATATTGGGTATAACTAATGGCCACTGCCTCCAGCCCCGCACCGCGCCGTCGCAGTGCGCCAACGAAAAAAACAGCCCCCCTCAAGCCCGCTGCCAGTCGCGTACAGCCCGCGCCACCCCCCAGCACGCCCGCCTGGTTCTGGATGGTTACCGGAGTGCTGACAGGGCTTTTTGTCGCCTTTATTTTTCTTTTGGACAGCCCTCCCAGCACCACGCCTACCGCCCAAACAGAAGCTCCGCCACCCCCGCCTAAAGCGGCTACCGCCACTAAGCCACCTGCCGAAAAACTTCCTATTCCGGCGAAAGCGGCTGCCAAACCGGTGGCTAAAGAGGCCGCCAAACCAGTGGCTGCAGAGACTGCAGAGGCTGCTCCGGTGGCAGCTGCGGCGACGACGGCCATCGAGAAAAAGGGGATCGACTTCGATTTTTATCATATTCTGCCAGAGTCTGAAGTGATCATTCCTGAGGAGGAGTTACGAGTTCCGATCGGCCCCGGGCGGCAACGCAGCAACTATACGCTGCAGGTGGGCGCCTTTCGCAACCCCGGCGATGCCGATTCGCTGGTGGCCGAACTCTTTCTGCTGGGGCTTGAACCGCGTGTCGAGTCAGCACTCAATACTAAAGGTGAGACCTGGCATCGGGTGCGCATCGGCCCCTTTGATGACAAGCGACAGCTCGACACTATCAGTCGCCGCCTGCAGAGTAATCAAAAAAAATATATCGTCATTAGCGGTAAAGAGGAGGGCTAATGATCTACCTTCCCGTGATCATTGTTCTGCTGCTGCTTCTCTACGGGCCGCAGTTCTGGGCACACGCCATCTTCTCCCGCTATAGCCGCGAACGCCGTGATTTGGAAGGGAGTGGCGGTGAACTTGCGCAACACTTGGCAAAAAAATTCGATCTCGATATTGGCGTCGAGATCACCCGTGAGGGCGACCACTACGATCCGCTAACCCGTACCGTGCGCCTGCAGGCCGGAAACTTTCACGGTCGCCACCTCACCGCGCTGGCGATTGCCGCCCACGAGATTGGCCATGCGATACAACACGCCCGTGGCGAGCGCGCCCTGCTGTTACGCACCCAACTCGCCCATGTCGCCAACAGTATCGAGCGCTTTGGTGCCCTGCTGCTCATTGCTGCCCCCCTGTTAATCGGCATTAGCCACGCCCCCATCACGGGGCTCATCCCCTTTCTTGGCGGCCTTTTTGTCCTCTCCCTTGCGGCACTGATTCATCTGGTGACCCTGCCGGTCGAGTGGGACGCCAGCTTTCATAAAGCGTGGCCGATTCTCGTTGAGGGGGGTTATATTGGCGTTGCAGATCGCAAGGCCGTTCGTACCATTCTGCGTGCCGCTGCCCTCACCTATGTTGCCGCCTCGCTGGCGGCGCTGCTTAATCTCTGGCGCTGGCTGCGCCTGTTAAAAAGGTAACCATGAAGCAACCCTCACCCGCACTCATTATCGAACCCAAAGAGGATGCCACCGCAGCGGTGATCTGGCTGCATGGGCTAGGTGCGGATGGTCACGATTTTGAGGGACTGCTGCCCCATCTGGCGCTGGACGATCTGCCGATTCGTTTTATCTTTCCCCATGCACCACATCAGGCAATCACCGTTAATAACGGCATGGTGATGCGCGCTTGGTACGACATTACCGGCATGGAGATTAATCGTCAGGAGGATAGCACTGGCATTTTGCGCAGCAGCGCACTCATGAACACCTGGATTGCGCATCAGTGTGAAGCACTGCAACAGCCACGCCAGCGCATTATCCTTGCCGGCTTCTCCCAGGGAGGAGCGATTACCCTACATTGTGGTTGCCGCCAGAGCGAACCTCTGGGGGGGCTGCTGGCCCTCTCCACCTATCTTCCCCTTGCCGCCACGCTTACCGCAGAGAGTACGGCGGCGGCGCTGACTACCCCGATTCTCATGGCCCACGGCAGTGAAGATCCGATTGTCCCGCTACACCTCGCGCAAGCCTCGGCAACCCTTCTGCGTGACCACCACTTTAAGGTCGATTTTCACCACTACCCGATGGGGCACTCCCTCTGTGATGCCGAGATTGGCCTGATTAGTCGCTGGATACGCCACTCTCTTGCGCCAACTTCTGAAAAATAGCGCACCAGATCATGACAGAGCCCTCGATACTCTGGTACGACTACGAAACCAGTGGCATTGATCCCCGCGCTGATCGGGTGATGCAGTTTGGTGCGCTGCGCACTAATGAGGCGCTGGAGATCATCGCCGATCCGGTCAAACGCTACTGCCAGTTTGCCGCTGACCAGCTACCTAACCCCGATGCCCTGCTGATTACCGGCATTACGCCACAGCGTTGCCAACAGGAGGGTGAGATAGAGGCTGACTTTTTTACCGCCATTGCGCAGGAGATGACCCAGCCCGCCCCCACCAGTTGTGGCTACAACTCCATCCGTTTTGATGACGAGTTCACCCGCTTTGGCTTCTGGCGCAACCTCATCGATCCCTACGCCCGGGAGTGGCAGGAGGGAAATAGTCGCTGGGATCTGCTGGATGTGCTGCGCATGGCGCACGATCTGCGCCCGGACGGCATTCACTGGCCGCAGGAGGAGCGGCAGGGGGTGTTTTACAGCAGTTTTCGCCTTGAAGTACTCACCGCCGCCAACGCGATTGCCCATGGCGACGCCCATGACGCCCTTGCCGATGTCTACGCCACCATAGCGATGGCGCGCCTGCTGCGTCAGGCACAACCGAAACTCTACGACTATTGCTTTACCCTGCGCGATAAAGCCGTTGTCCAGCAGCTTATCACCACCGCCTTGGCAAACCTGCAGCAGCTCGACGCTAACCCCGACATCGCGATGCTGGTCCATACTTCAGGAATGTATAACTCCCCCAAAGGGTCTACCACACTGGTCACGCCCCTCTGCCGCCATCCCGAGCAGGCCAACAGCTATCTGGTTTACGATTTGCGTCACGATCCTGAAGCGCTATTAAACCTTGATATTGAAGCGCTGCAGCAGCGCCTCTTTAGCCGCCAGGAAGATCTGCCCGAAGGGGTCAAACGTCTGGCCATTAAAGAGCTGCAAATTAACCGT
>JADGBN010000103.1 GCA_015231435.1 Gammaproteobacteria bacterium | reverse complement strand
CAAACCATCATTGAAGACTCACGCCTAATTAGCTACTTTTATGTCGCCGACTCACCGCTTCATGGTCAGGGGCTGTTTGCCCGTCACCCCTTGAAGGGTGGCGAGTATCTTGGCAGTTATCACGGCCTGTTGCGATAGTGATACCAAGGTGATGGCCGTCGAGCAGATAGCGGCGGCACTGCGTGACGGGCAGTTAACTATCAATCCTGCGGAACACTCTCTTGCACTGATACAGCCAGGCCGACCCGATGTGCCACAACTGGTGGCTCCGCGCGATCTGCCAAAACGTAAGGCGGGAACCTTTGCCGGTCGGGCACTTATCTACCATGCGATTACCCATATTGAGTTTAATGCCATTAATCTGGCGCTGGACGCCATCTGCCGCTTTGCCGATATGCCACTTGTCTATTATCAGGAGTGGCTGCAGGTGGCTGCCGAGGAGGCGTATCACTTTAGTCTAATACGGGCGCATTTGCGCCATTACGGCGTCGAATACGGGGATTTCCCCGCCCACAACGGACTCTGGGAGATGGCGCTAAAGAGCAAGGAAGATATTTTGCTGCGAATGGCGTTGGTGCCACGCTATCTTGAGGCGCGGGGGCTCGATGTGAACCCGGGTCTGGCGGCAAAGATGCGGGAGCAGGGGGATGTGAATGGTGCGGCACTACTGGAGATTATTCTGCGCGATGAGGTGGGACACGTCGCCTTGGGTGATCGTTGGTACCGTTACTGTTGTCAGCAGCGCGGCATTGATGCGGAACCCTTTTTTCAGGAGATCCTCCAGCGCTATGCCGAAAGCCGACCACGCCCCCCGCTGCATCTTGCAGCGCGGCGGCAGGCAGGTTTTAGTGAGTGGGAGCTGGCACAGTGGTGTGACCCGTAGCGGCTTTGGTGGATATTGCAGGTTACAGCAGCGGTGTTGCTTGCTGCTCCCGTAGTTGATGGAGTGCATGTACCGCCTGTCGCCAGTGGGGTTGCGACTGCAGGGTGGCTCGATCAATGGGCTGGCGGCCGTGCAGGCGTGCCAGACGCGCGGCATGCACCGGATCACGCTGCCATACGAGACCATCCAATACCTTGTCAGCAAGATCCGGGCGGTTGCAGATGAGCGCCATATCACACCCTGCGTTCAGAGCCGCACGGCTGCGCTGGATAATGTCACCCGCGACGCTGGCCCCCTCCATGGTGAGATCATCACTAAAGATAACGCCTGAAAACTGGAGTTCATGGCGTAACACCTGTTGCAGCCAGAAACGCGAAAATCCTGCAGGTTGCGCATCAATCTGCGGAAATATAACGTGTGCCGGCATGATGCCATCGAGACCATTCTCAATACAGCGGCGAAACGGCAGGAGATCCTCATCGCGTAAATCGGCCATTAAGCGCCCATCGCTGGCGGTGGCAAGGTGAGAGTCGGCCGTTACACCGCCATGCCCAGGAAAGTGTTTGCCAACGGCAGCCATGCCTGCCTGTTTAATCCCTGCGATCTGTTGCAGTGCCAGGGTGGCAACCGTCTGGGGGTTAGCTGAAAGGGCGCGGTCGCCAATCACTGAGCTAAGGCCATGATTGAGATCAAGTACCGGCGCGAAACTAAAATCGATACCCACGGCACGAAGTTCACTGGCCATCACCCAACCGTGCAGCTGCGCCAGCTCCTTGCCCCGGCGTTTATCGTGGTCGTAGATCTCACCCAGCGCTGCAGCGGCAGGGAGCAGGGTAAAGCCATCGCGAAAGCGCTGCACCCGTCCCCCTTCATGGTCAACCGCGATAAGCAGATGATTTTTGCGTAGTTGATGAATAGCTGTCACCATCTCAACCAGCGCTTGGTAGGCGGTATAGTTGCGGCTAAAAAGAATGACCCCGCCAACCAAGGGGTGCAGCAGGCGTTCACGCTCTTCAGCCTGAAGGGTGGTGCCTGCGACATCAATCATTAAGGGACCGAGCGTCATAATTGCAGCCTCCCCGGCGGCACTTTAACCAGCATCAATATAAACCCCCATGCCACGGCTGACCTGACTGAACAGAGCGATAACGTCATGGTTGCGCATGCGAATACAGCCGTGGGAGTGAGGTTCCATCATCGGCTCTTCGTCGGGGGTGCCATGAATGTAGATATAACGGCTTAGGCTATCTACCGCACCGTAGCGATTATGCCCAGGTTCGCAGCCGCTAAGCCAGAGAATACGGGTTAAAATCCAGTCGCGTTGCGGATATTGCAGGCGTAGTGTCGGAGTGTAAATCTCCCCTGTACAGCGGCGACCGACAAAGACAGCATTGAGCGGGGCGTTTGCGCCAATGGCGATACGAATGCGGTGCCAGCCGCTGGGGGTGCATTGGCTATGCCGTTGCTGCCCGCAACCTCTGGCGGCGCTGGAGATCGGGAACTGCTGTTGTGCACGATGGTTGCGCCACAGGGTGAGCTGTTGCGTCGCAATCGAGATATGCAGGTATTCACCAGCAGTTAAAGGGGTGACGGCTGAGGCAGACATTGAAGTAACGGGTATCGTGGGAGATCTCCTCACCAAGCCATGGCGGGCGTTGAAACGGTTCATGCTCATCCTGTAGCTCAATTTCAGCGACAATCAGCCCCAGATTACGACCAAGAAACTGGTCAATCTCCCAGCGGTGGTTGGCATAATCAAGATGGTAACGAATTTTCTCAATTTGCGCGGGATCGCAAAGCTCATTGAGCAGACTCTCGGCATCGGCAACGGGAATGGCATACTCAAACTCACTGCGGCTGAGGCCGCTGGTGACCCCCTTGATGTTCAGATTGGCTCGCTCACCCTCAATACGGACGCGAACAGAGGCGCGCTCAGCACCAATCAGATAACCTTGGCGGTAATGGATACCGGCATTGGCGCGTAGTCGCCAGCTATTATCTTTAAGCAAAAACTTGCGTTCAATTTCGATGGCCATGAGTTCCCCTCTGTTAGCGCACCTTAAAGCGGCGTAATGCGGGCGATAATCCCCAGTAACGGGTGATCAATGTAGTGGGTTTCGTTACTGCGCATACGGCGTGAATCCTTCATGTGCGGATAGCCCTGATTGACGTTCGTTAGGTTATCCACCTCACTGACCGTCCCGCCGCTGTTATTGGCGCGCAGATAGGTTAAATCGACATGCAGATGTAAAAAGCGCGAGAGCGTCAGGGTGACAATTCCATCAAAGTAACTTGGGTTACGGCTGTTTTGTTGCCGTGCAAGCTGATAACTCTCGCTTAACAGCGCCGAACTCTGGCGACTTCCCGGGTGAGGCAGTTGGCCACCGAGGTTATCAAGCTGATAGCGGTCAACGCTCATACTCAGGCTGTTATTAATCGCATCATGCAGATGCAGCGGAATTGCTTTACTGCGACTGAGCCCCGGCTGTTGCCAGGCGGTGTGCAGCAGTAGCCGATAGCCCGGTTGCCGCTCGATTTTTTTCGCCACGGCGTCAAGGTTAAATTGTTTGCTCGGGAGGATGGCAAAGGGGGTTGCCTGCCAAGCTACCTCGGTACCACCACGGATCTCCTGAGTGCGGTCAGAAAAGGCACGCAGGTTAGGGTAGGGGAGTAGTTCGGCGACTCCTGGCGGCAGTGCCGTGGCAGCGCTGCTCCAGAGTTCGCCCTGATACTGATCGGCACGAGGTTGTTGAAAGATAATTAGCTCAACCTGATACCAACTCGTCGCAGCAAAGAGCGGTGAACAAAAAAAGAGGAGCACCCAGTAAATTGGGAGGGGGGTTAAGCGTCTCATGCGGTCACCTCCTCTTTGCGATCACAGAGCTGTTTCTCAACGGCCATTACTGCGGCTTCGACCCGTGAGTGAAGATTGAGCTTGCGCAGGATCGCCTTAACATGGAGCTTAACGGTACCATCGGAGATCCCGAGGTTTTTGGCAATCACTTTATTACTCTGCCCCTCTGCCAGCAGACAGAGGATCTCTCGCTCCCGTCCGGTTAGGTCATCAAAGGGGGAGCAGGCTTCATGATGACCACTCTCATCAACACCATCACTGCGGACGATACGCGCTAGGGTGGCAACCAGCTCTGGCGCGACAATCACCTCACCGCGCATTACCGAGCGCAGTGCCCTGACCAGTTCTGAGGGTTCCATATCTTTCAGCAGATATCCCTGAGCACCGGTGCGCAGCGATTCGACCAGATCTTGCTCCTCGTTACTGGTGGTGAGCATGACGATATGGGCGCTGAATCCGGTGGCACGCAACCCGGCCAACACCTCGAGCCCGCTCATTTCGGGCATTCTCATATCGAGCAGGAGAATTTCGTGGGGGATCTCGCGTGCCATCATAAAGCCGTCCCGGCCATTGCCGGCGGTACCGACAACGGCAATATCGTGACGCTCGAGAAGCGTCTCCAGGCCGCTGCGAAAGAGGGTGTGGTCATCAACAATGAGCACCCGAATTTTGGTTGGGGGGTCGTTTAGTCGGTCAGATAAGTGCGAAGTGTTGATCACTGGGTGCCTTTTTGTTACTAGGTTGCGTGAAGGATAATTGTACCCGAGTCCCCTCACCAGGTTCACTCTCAATACGCAGATCGCCGTCAAGATACTGGGCGCGCTCTTTCATGATCGAGAGCCCCAGATGCTCACCCGGGTGGCCGCTAAAAGCGGGGCGCTCCATGCCGATGCCATCATCCTCAATTAGAATATTAAAATTCTGTTCGGGATCACAGCGCATGAGCACCCGCACCGTATTGGCCTGGCTATGTTTACGAATATTGGTTAGCGCTTCCTGAATGATGCGGATAATTTGTAACTCAAGATTGGCGGGAAGCCGTGACGCCTCCCACTCCTTCTGTAACAGGACACGCATTCCTGTCTGATTACGAAAGTTGCTAATCAGATCTTCAAGGGCTGGTAACAGCCCCTTAACCCCTGAGGGGGCACGAAAGTGGGCGAGCAGCTCGCGCAGCTCCATGTAGGCCTCATCCAACCCCCCCTTAATCTGGCTAATCTCTTCACGCGTCTCGGTGATGGTCTGCTCCGAGAGGGCATCATCAAGCATCGATACCTGAAATCGCAGACTCGCCAGGGTCTGGGCAAGGGAGTCGTGAAGCTCATGGGCGAGCGTATTGCGCTCTTTTAAAATGGTGTGGCGGCGTGTGGACTCATCCATTCGCGCACGTTCAATGGCCATGCCGAGGTGTTGCCCCAAACTTGAGTAGAGGGCGTTCACATCACTCCCCGGATTAATGTGACTGCGATCAATAAAAAGCGTGTAGATCCCCAACAGGCGTTGGTGATATTGCAGCGGAATGGCGACCATCTCGATCGCCTCGTCAACAAAGAGCGGCGTCTGGGTAAAGCTGCTGCAGGGGGTGAGATCCCGCTGAAACAGCACCTTGCCGCTGGTAAAGGCGTTGCCGCAGAGGCAGCGATTTAACGGAACCTGCTTTTCGCGTTCAATCACCTTGGCGCTAATGCCGCGACTGGCAATTAGCTCCATTTCGTCACTTAACCCGCCCTGCTGCACAAGGCGGATAATCCCGGCACGGGCATTAATAAAATCCTCCATCGCCTCTAAAAAGCGATTGAGCATATCATCAAGATCGCGTGAGGAGTTCAGAATAAGCGTGACATCATAGAGGGTCTGTAGCGAGCGCGTCTTTTGCGCAAACTTGTCGCTCTGGCGGCGTATCTCACCGTCCATGTTATAGGTGTGGTTGCTGTTGTACTCCAGCAGACGGTTAATCGTGATCGCGCCTCTATCAAGCAGCCCCATCTGCTTTATCGGGATCCGCTGTTCAAGATCGCCGCTGGCGACGGCGTTAATAATCTCCTCAAGCAGCTGCTGCGGGCGGTTAATTGTAAACTTGAGCAGCAGCGTCAGCAGCAGGAGCGTCACCAGACCACTGAGGCTTAACACCATTAACCAGATGCGTGGCTCCCCTGGCGGGGTAATAAGGAGGGGGAGAAGAAAAATTACCCCCTGCAGCAGTAGCAACCCCATTAAGGTCTGGCGACTGCAACGGCTGCAAAGGGTTCCGAGGTGTCTGAACGAAAAGGTCACAGTCGCTTAATGGCAGCCTGAGCATCCGCCACTGCCACAGCCACCACCGGCTGCCGCAGGCGGGGCATAGTTTGGATCATTGGGGTTGAGAAAGATAAAGTTAAAACTTCCCGGCTCCAGCTCGACATAGTCAAGGGTCGCTCCATTTAACAGTTCGGCAAACTCCGGGGCAAAAACAACACTCAGATTACCAAACTGATAGTTGACATCCTCTTCGCTCGCCTCGTCAAAACCCATGCCATAGTGAAAAGTTCCATCACTCTCTTTGCGAACTGCAAGACGCAGCGCCATGCCGTGATTTTGGCTGGCTGCAGCATCGGTCTCAATTTTAGTCACTGCAGCGGTGGTCACTGTAATCATTGGGGGGTGCTCCATAAGTGTAAGATAAGCAACAGAGGTATTGGCAGGCGGGCTGCTTTGCAAGTCTTGACAAAGCGGATTCTCTATTTACAAGCGTCAGGTAGTCGGACGTAATCGATCAAGACGCAGTCGTTGGCGATCATCAAAAAGACGGCGACTGCCCAGCGTTACTGCGGCAATCGTCCCATAGCCGGTGCCAGCGGCAATTAAAAACATAATTAAAATCTGATACTTCACTGCCTCCATCGGCGAGGTGCCGGAAAGGATCTGACCGGTCATCATGCCCGGTAGACTAATGATTCCCGCCGCAGCCATTGAGTTAATGATGGGAATCAGACCGGTACGAATACTGTCACGACGAATATCACCAATGGCGTCATTTGCCGAGTGCCCCATCAACAGGCGCGCCTCAATCTGATAACGCTGTTGCCAAACCGTGCTGTTAAGCCTGTCCAGACCAAGGGATATGCCGTTCATCGTATTACCCAGTAACATCCCCAGCAGGGGGATAGCATACTGTGGTTCATACCAGGGGTCGTGATTAAGAATCGCGGTTAGCGCAATGAGTGTGATGCTAAAGGAGGAGATAAACATCGCCCCAGTGCCAATGCCCAAGCCCCAACCATGAGTCAGGCGATAGTGCTGGCGCTGATGCACCTCATATCCGGCGGCAAGCACCATAAAGAGTGCCATAAAGAGAATCCATAGCGGCGAAATATCACCAAAGATAATCTCCAACACCAAACCGACCAGCAGCAGTTGCACGGTTGTGCGCACGGCAGCAACCACCATCTGTTGTCCCAGTTGCAGGCGCAGGGGAATCGAAAGCATTACCAAAATTAGCAACAGAACGGCAGCAAGCGCCAGTTGCCAGGGGGTTAGGGGGATTAATGTCATACGTTGGCTTTCAATAGTGCGGCAGGATCATCATCAACTGTTCCCCGGGAAAAAGAGAGCCGCCGCGTTGCGACCCGTGCAGCAAGTCGTACATCATGGGTGACCCAAATCACCCCCATCTGTCGCTGCTGCTGCTCTTTTTTAACCAACAACTCAAACTGCAACTGGTTTTCAGGGTCGATGTTGGCGCTTGCCTCATCCAGCAGCAGAACCTGCGGTGCGCCCTCCAGCGCCCGCAACAGCGCTAAACGCTGGCGTTCACCACTGGAGAGCGAACGGACTTCACGGCTGAGAATAGTTTCGGAAAATCCTACCTCTGGTAACGCCTGTCGTGCCTGACTGCCAAGATGATCGCTCACCCGTTCAGCCCACCAGCCGCTCTCGGCAGGAATATAGTGTACCAACCGCCGCCAATGCATCGCGTCCATGCTGCTCGCGGCGATGCCATTTAACCACATCTCACCGTCATGCGGATCAAGGTCAACCAGCGCCCGCAAAAACTGTGATTTCCCCGCCCCCGATGCCCCGGATATGGCAATCGATTCCGCAGCAGCCAAGGTCAAGTTAATCGGCCCGAAACGGGCGCTACAAAGATCACTTATCTGTAAAAGAGGCTGGGAGATGGTCGTTGCTCAGTCGTAGGGAGATGTCTCTAGCATATACCTTTTCTCCTTGAAATTGCAGGGTCAATGTACCAAAGGCAGGCTGCGCACGCTGTAGTCGCACACCCCAATCACTTAGGTTGTCTAAGCTCATGGGGACCGCCTACCCGCATTTCCAATGATTTTGGGTATAGTCTGGCGCTTTAAGGGGTAAGCTCTGCCCACGCTTTTGTTAATTGCGGCTGGGTTTGCCAAAGGCCGCGTGGGGCTGCCACTGCTTCGTTTTGCAGCTGTTGCAAGCGCTTGGCGAAGGGTTTGTGAATTACCTCAAGCGGGGGTTTGGTGAGGAGAATCGCATAGCCGTCGCGCACCATCATCTCATTTAAGGAGAGCGTATCGCCGTGACGAAAAACAGAAGCCGGGAGCCGTCCGTAGCGATCAATCCCGCTCGGATCAGCCTCCACACTCACCTGATCGCCGAGTTTTAGCAGCGTCTTAAGGTGTGCCGTGGCGCTGCTGCCGAGCGGGATGAGATCAGTTGTCGCAACCCCCATGCGCTTGCTATCGCTTAGCAACTTGGCGTTATTACTATCCTCCGGGGCATCAATACCCAGCAGCTGCAGGCGTAGACCGTTCTGTTGTAAGCCATCGACAATCACCGTGTCACCATCCTCAATTGCAGTAATGGTCGCCAGTTGTGGCTCTGCGATAAGCAAGGTAGGGATGATTAGCAGGGTGGTGAGCAGGCGTTTGGTCATGGTGAGGTTTCCGCAGGTTAAATGGTTGCGCTATTTTATACGCAAAATAGGCAACAAAGGCTTAACTTAATGGCATTGGGATCTGGGCGGTTGTGCTTATGTTGTCGTCTCGATATTTTCCAGTGCCCCGTTTTATCTGAAGCGACACGCCGGATTCGACCTTGCTCGCGGAGGGCTTTGAGATGGCGTTCGATGGTGCGGGGGGTCTTGTTGAGCAGAGTACCCATCTCTTTGGCCGACAAATGGGAGGTTTGCCGCAACAGTTCAAGAACCTGATCGCTTACACCGACATTTACACCGACATCTGTCGGCGCATCGGCTACCGTCTGCGTGTAACCGTTCAGACCCCCACTACTTTTTCTCCCTCTCCCTTTGGGGGAGGGTTGGGGTGAGGGTAAAATAAGCAGGGTGTCTGAACGTTTACGTCTGCGTTGCCACATCAATGAATTTGTAAAGTGAATTGGCAATCTAACTGCACTGCAGAGTTTGACTGGAACGCCCGACACATGAGCCCTGACGAGGTTGGCCTCCAGCGAGAGAGCCCGGGTTCTGTACTGAAATGAACTGGCCATGTGTGGGTACTGTGGTTTTTCTGGAGCAGCACGGCTGCTTGGGGCTGGCATGCTATATCGCCACGCCTAGATCCTGATGGGTGACTGAT
>JADGBN010000102.1 GCA_015231435.1 Gammaproteobacteria bacterium | reverse complement strand
CCTCAATATTGTCGATGCCCGCATTCACAACACCCGCGATGGCTGGACAGTCGACACCTATATTATCCTTGAGGCGGATGGCAACCCCATTCGGCAGACGGGACGCTTTGCCGAAATTGAAGCGCGTCTCTTCGAATTCATTAGCGGCAGCGTGACGCCACCCGACCATATTCATCGCTCGCTGTCACGCCAGCAACGATCCTTCTCCATTCACCCGCAAATCACCTTTACCCGCGATAACGAACAGAACCGCACCATTATGCAGGTGATCACCAGCGACCGCCCCGGACTTCTGTCGCGCATCGCCAGTGTTCTTACACACTTTCATATCACCATTAATAGCGCCAAAATCGCGACGCTGGGGGAGCGGGTAGAGGACACCTTCTTTATCAGTTTCAACGGCCACGCCTTAACCGACCCGCCCCTAATAAAACAGCTTCAAGAAGGACTTTTCACTGCGATAACAGATAGTTAGTTGTGATGAGGTAGATACTCAGTAAATGTCTGATCCTGTAAAAACAGACAGGTTTCGCCGTGTCGTTTTGCCTATATGGAGCCTACCATGGAGTTTGCAGATAACAAACGTCAGAGTAACCGTTAGCAACTAGGAGCCACCAATGGAAACGCCGGGTATTGATGAACAATGCGGAAAGCACTTTGTTTTCCGAGACTTTTTCGAATGCAGCGATACTTGGAGAAAAACTAGAATAGAAAATATTCCAAGAGAGTTGGATACATATCACGCAATCAAAGCAATCACTGAAGAAATATTAGATCCTGTTCAGGACGAGTTTGGTAAAGTGCGTATTACTTACGGATTTAGCTCGGCGGCATTGGTTAAGGAAATAAAGAAAAACCCATACCCAAACATAACGCCATCAACCGATCAACATTCTGGCCATGAACTAAACAAAAACAACACGCTTATTTGCAAAAGACGCGGCATAGCCGTGGATTTTTACGTTGATGGCATTAGTTCGCAGTTGGTGGCTTGTTGGGTAGCGGAAAATACCAACTTTGATCGCCTGTATTTTTATTCTTCCCACAGTCCATTTCATGTGAGCTTTGGTCCAGAACGTAGTAAATCCATTATCTGGATGGAAGGATACATAGGCGGCAGACATCAGCCGCATAATTATACGTTGGATAAATTAAAGGCATTAAGAGCATGCTAACGTGCGCCTCCAGCGGACCCCGCGCCAAAGGCGCGCGGGTCCGCAGAGGCTTAGCGTTAGACACCCTGTTTTTTTACCCTCACCCCAACCCTCCCCCGAGGGGAGAGGGAGAAAAAGTAGTGGGGGTCTGAACGGTTACACCTTTTTCAACTGCAAGTCATAACTATCTGAAGTGGTTAGGATAATGCGTCTGGTCAATATGGGAAGTTGAACGGTTACCACAGCAATGCCATTAATGACATTGGTGACCACAGAGGCTCTCTAACGCTCCAGCTCGGCTATCATCGTATTGGCATAGCGTAACCGCGATGCGAAGATGAGGCAGAGATTATGCAGCAGCTGATTACATAGCTCCGGCTGCTGTTGCTGTAGCTGACGAAATTCGCCCTCTTCAAGCTCAAAACAGATGGATGGTTGCGTGGCGAGAACCGTTGCTGAACGGGCATCACCATCCAACAAACCTAACTCCCCGATAAGCGAACCTGGGGTTAGTATCGCGATGCGTTTACGCCGCCGACTACCCGGAATATCCAACATCACCTCCATCTCACCACGGGCAAGAAAGATGGCGCTACGCCCCGCCTCACCCTGATTAAAAATAACCTCTCCTGCGGGATAACGCCTTTTTTGACACTGCTGACCCAACGCGATGACCGCTGACCGCGTTAGCCCTAAAAAGAGCAGACTACTGGCCATCAACTGCTGCAGCAGTCGTTCCCCCTTTGCACCATGGCAGTTCAACAGTTCCGCCTCTGCTGCGGCTAGCGCGTCATTGGTCTCAGCAAAAAATGAGGCCTCACCCACAGCACCCACCACGCCATGAATCTCTAGGGTTGACCAGATCTGACGTCCGATTGGCGAGCATTGACGTTGGTGCTGCCCTACCTTGGTCGGGCGAAGCGAGGTATGTTCAAGTTGACTAAAAAACAGCGCTACGCCCTGTTTGCGGCAGAGACGGACAAGCCCCCTGAGCATCGCGGCTGCAGTGGTATCAATTGAAGTGAGATGCCGACAATCGATAATCAGATAATCGATCTGCTCCAGCAACAGCAACTCCCCTGCCTTACGCTGCACACGCCCACATGAACCAAAAAAGAGCGCCCCCTGTAACTCGATAATCGCAATACGATCCCCTTCGCTCTGCAGGAGCGCCGCCTGAGCGGGCTGTCGCGCCACCCGTGAATGGAACCGTGACCCGCGAAAAATACGGCGAATCGGGCGGCGGCCCATGCCAAATACAAAAAGCAGGATCGCCAGCACCACCCCGACACCCACCGCAATCATCAGATTGCTTAACAGCGCCACCGCAATCACCAGGAGAATAACCAGAACATCACCAACAATGCTCGCGGGGAACTGCGCCCGAGAACGCAACAACCGAGGTAACCGCAAGATCGCTGTAAAATCAAACCCTCTCACCGCTGTGGCGATGAGCAACCCCGCCATCGCCCAGAGAGGCAGCTGCGCCACCAGCGGCATAAAAAGCAGCAGCAACAGCGCCAATAGTGGAGCAGTCATCACCGTTGCCAGATGCGTTTCACCACCTGCCTGCAGAATCACCTGAGAGCGGCTGAGGGTGCCGGAGGCGGGCAGAAAACCCAACAGCCCCATTAACGCATTCAAGCAACCATGAAGTTTCAGATCATGGTTGCTGTCGTTATCACTATGACGATGCAAGGCGAGCGCACTACCGGTAATCACCGTATCAAATGAGACCATGAGCGCTATAGAGAGTCCGGTCAGCAGGGGAATGTCACCCTCAGAAACCAGAAGCGGCCATAATTCGCTATCACGCAGCAGCAGGGGTATTTGCCACAATTTATTCAGCGGCAGCTCACCTGCCAGAGGGGCATGCGGCAGCTGCAGCAGGATATGACCAAGATAATAGATAGCGGTTCCCAGCAGCAGCCCCAACAGAGCAGAAGGTAGCAAGCGAAACTTTTTTAAGGTGATAAAGGTGCCAATAAAGGTTAGACCACTGACCAGCGTAGCCCATAGCAGCGGTATGCCGATGGGATGCCGGACGATCTCCCCCAGCGTTAACTCTGGATACCCCAGCGCCAGCGGCAGTACCTGCAGCAACAGCAGCAGTGACGATGCGTTAATAAAACCGGTTAACACCGGATAGGGAATATAGGAGATGATCTCCCCAAGGCGTAATATTCCGGCGAGCAGCTGTAACAGACCAGCCACCATGACGCCACTAAAACCAAGAAACAGCGCCTCGTGCCCGGTTAGCCCCCGATCCAGCGCGACCTGCAGCGCCGCGGTAAGCATTAGCACCGTAACCGCCCGCGGACTTGACAGCAGATGCGGATTGGCACCAAAAAGAGCCGCGAGAAAACCAAAAAGAATGGTGGAGCCAATACTCGCGGTCATGCCCACCGCCACCCAATCCGGGCCTAACGGTGCAATGACCATCAATCCATAGGCGACCGAGGTCGGCAACAGCGCCACTGCTGCAACCAGTGCTGCCAGCAAATCATGGCGAAGCGTTGCGAAACGCGGCAAGCTCAATGCTGACAGAGGAGGCGTAACTCCGCTATTCGGGCCGGTTGCAACAGCCTGTTCATTCAGGCTACTTCGTCGGCTGCTGCTGTAAACGCGCCTCCTCCGCCGCAAGCATCGCCTGCAACTCCGACATATTGGATTGAATTAACGACGCACTAATTAACGCCCCTTTAGCCATCATCTCCGGCATCATCTTTAACGTTTTTTTTCCGGTACTGGTCATGTAAAAAGCGTTAATCTCCTTAAGCTCAGCGGCGCTGAAGGCCTCCGTATAGAGTCTAACCAGCTGCGGTCTCATGCTTTCGTAGCTGACATATTTATTAAGAAAATCAAGCATTACCTGCCGGTAATCAGCCAAAGCCGGGTTCTGCTGAATCTGCACATCGAGCATCTGCTCGATTGACTGCTGCATCACTTCTGCAACACCTATAATGTTGAGCAACTTCCCAGCTTCTGTCTCGGCATCAGATGCGGCATAGGCATAAGGCGATAAACTAACCACAACACAGAGCCACAAAACTTTATTACGAAGAGAAACAAGCAACACAAAACCTCCAGATTAATTGATCACCACATCGGGCAACTGATATACCCGTTATCCTTGAAAGCTGTGGTTCGTTGGCTAAACTTAATCACCCTAGGCTCACCCCAATCACAGCGCTTGTCTATGCTCATGGGGATTCGCCTCTTTGCCGCCTTCCATCATTTCCCATCATTTTGGGTATAAACCTCTCCTGCCTGAAATTGCAGCGGTGTGGGCTGCCTTTCCAAGTGGCTTGGCTATGTAAAACAATCGGTAAAACACCTTCTCTGCCAGCAGCGGACAAATGTAAGGGGGAACAGGCCATTTAGTCAAACGGAAAGATCCCAGCAGCAGTTGTAAGGTATGCGACACAAAGCATTATTTGCCGATATTTCATATTGCTAGAAGCTAAACTGCGAGAAAGATGAAAACAATCAGGTTTATCTGTTGCCCGCCTATTTCTTTTTTGATAGCATCCTAGCTGGCGCTAAACTCAATAAACTGTAATCACCCTTGGCCACCGTACTGTCGGACCTACTTGTCCCTCACTGCAACGGCAGGGATATTACCCAAACCATGGCTTAACACGGTGTTGATATGAAACTACTAACTGTTACTTTTGCTCTGCTGCTGTTAGCGGGGTGTACTCATACCCCTGTGCCGGTTGCGCACTCCTATCCCGAATCCAAACAGAAGCGGGTACAGTCTGCACACCACTGGAATCTGCACGCAGCAGATCTGGCACAACGCATTAGTGCCCGCCTTGAGGCGGATGGTGTTATTAACAATAGCTATTTCATCTATATTGACCCGCCTCCGGTCGCCACCGAGGAGACCAATTTTGCTAACACCTTCTTTAACCTTATCGAAAGCCAACTGGTTCAGCATAACGTCAGGGTCAGCACCAACAAAGAGCATGTCGCTACCCATTGCGTCATGGTCAATAGTTGCAAACCCCTCCAGATGAGCTACGAAGTTAATGTTCTCCACTACGACAATCGTGACAACACCCTGCCCTGGCCGGAAAAATGGGGAGTGGGTATCGCCTTGGCGGGAATCGTCTATGCTGCAGCGGAAAGCTCACAACCGTGGATTGCTGCCATTCCGATTGCCATGGCCTTTGGGATGCGTGACGCATCTGTGATGGAGTTCCCCGGTGAGACCGCAACGGAAGCAGTTATCAGCGTCAACGTCAAGGATGGTGACCACGTCATCTTTAGTGACAGTCAGGTTTACTACATCAATACCATCGATGATGAACACTACCGTAACGAAGAGCCCGTCAACCATAAATACAAGGTGACAGACAAATGATTAACTCGCATCTGCAGCGTCTGCTGGTCACCCTGCCACTCCTCGCCGCCGTCACGCTGCTGGCGGGGTGCCAGAGCATGCCCCAAGAGGAGCAGGCAGTGAAAGCTGATCTTATCGGTTCCAGCCACACGGCCATTGATGTAGTCATGGAGAATATCGAAGCCTCTGCCCTGAAAAAAGAGTTTAACAAAGAGGAGCCGATTCTCGTCACCAGCTTTGTTAACATCGACAATGTGCAACTCTCCTCCACCCTAGGTCGAATCATCGGCGAACAGGTCGGAGCACGTCTGTCACAACGTGGCTATAAGGTGATTGAAGTCAAGATGCGTAACGACTCGATTGTCGTACGTCAACAAAACGGTGAAATGGCGCTGTCACGGGTACTTGCGGATATTAGCAACAGCCACAATGCCCAAGCGGTTGCTGTTGGAACCTACGCCGAGGCTGACGAGAATATCTACATTACCTTAAAGATGATTCGCGCCAGTGATAATGTCATTCTCTACTCCCACAACTATAGTATTCCTAAAGATGATGACATCCGCAAAATGCTGAAGGCTAAAAGGTAGTAGCGCACTGCGGCGCACTAAAACAGCACCGTTGGTAACTAGGCCCAATACTGTTTAAGCAGTTTTGGGCCTTACTATTTTTAACCACTGCCTTACTTCCTGGTAGTTCACTGTGACAACCCTATGAAAGAGAACGAAAAAGAAAAAGAGCGCAAAATCGAAATCAAGGACGCCGCAGCGATAGAGAAGATGCGCACTGCCGGTCGGCTTGCTGCAGAGGTGCTGGAGATGATCGCCCCTCATGTGAAAGCAGGGGTCACTACCCTCGAACTCGATACCCTCTGCCACGACTATATTGTTAATGTCCAAGGCGCTATTCCGGCGCCGCTCAACTACCACGGTTTTCCCAAATCAATCTGCACCTCACCCAATAATGTCGTCTGTCACGGCATTCCCAGCGACCAGAAACGTCTTAAAAATGGCGACATTCTCAATATTGATATTACGATTATTAAAGATGGTTACCACGGCGACACCAGCCAGATGTTTACCATTGGTGAACCCTCGATTCGTGCTGCGCGTTTAATCGACATCGCTCAACAGTGTCTTATTGCGGGCATTAAAGCGGTTCGACCCGGCGCCCATCTTGGCGATATTGGCCATGCCATTCAACAACTTGCAGAGAAGAACCGCTTTTCTGTGGTACGCGACTACTGCGGTCACGGCATTGGTCGCGCCTTCCACGAGGCGCCTCAGGTGCTCCATTACGGCACCCCCCACAGCGGGATAGTGCTGCAACCCGGGATGACCTTTACCATCGAACCAATGATTAATGCCGGCTCCCACCCGATCCGCCTAATGCCCGACAAATGGACAGTCGTTACTCGCGACCGCACCCTTTCGGCACAGTGGGAACACACCCTATTAGTAACCGGGGATGGCTGCGAGGTACTCACCCTGCGCCATAATGAAGTGTGGCCTTAATTCTCCCCGCCATCTATGGCTATATTGCCCAACCGACCGATAACAGCACCCCCTTTACCCTTGATCACTGCCGCAAACAGCTAACTGCAGTTGACCGCGATCTCGGCGCAGCCTTTTATAACGGCACCGAGATTGAGCCTTTAGTCGCCACCCGCGCTGCGGTTATCGATAAACTGCTACGCCGTGTCTGGCACCATATTTTTGCTGACCAGTGGCATGACGCCGCACTCCTTGCCGTGGGGGGATATGGCCGTGGCGAACTCCATCCGCGTTCCGATATTGATCTCCTCCTGCTGCTGGATAAACCGCTAACCGCAATACAGACCGCGCAGATCGAGCAGTTTATTACTCACCTCTGGGATCTCGGGCTCGATATTGGTCATAGCGTGCGCACCCTTGATGAGTGTGTGCAACTGGCGGATGAGGATATTACCGTCGCCACCAATCTGATGGAGTCGCGTCTGCTTTGCGGCAGTACAATACTCTTTGACACCATTCGCGAACGCACCTCACGGGATCATATCTGGCCGGGAGATGCCTTTTTTCAGGCGAAATGTGATGAACAGCGCCAACGCTACCGTAAATATAACGACACCGCCTATAACCTTGAGCCCAACATTAAAGAGGGACCTGGTGGTCTGCGTGATATTCAGACGATTGGCTGGGTAGCCAAACGCCACTTTGGCGCAGAGAGACTGGAAGATCTCGTGGTGCATCAGTTTCTCACCGATGATGAGCTCAATAGCCTGCTCGCCGGTCAGTGCTTTCTCTGGCGCGTTCGCTATGCCCTGCACCTGCTGACGCAACGTAAGGAGGAGCGACTGCTCTTCGACTACCAACGTAAACTCGCCAGCCACTTTGGTTATCAAGATAACGCTGACTCCCTCGCTGTTGAGCAGTTTATGAAAGAGTATTTTCGCACCATTACCGAACTTCAGCGCCTTAACGAAATGCTGCTACAGCTATTTCAAGAGGAGTTTCTCGGCAGTAACAGCCGCCACCCTCCGGTGAAGGTCAATAAGCGTTTTCAAAATAATAACGGCTACCTTGAGGTCGTTCACGAAAAGATCTTTAGCCGTTACCCCTTCGCCCTAATGGAACTCTTTCTGCTGTTGGCTAACCATAAAGAGTTTCGCGGCGTGCGCGCCGGCACCATTCGTCTGATTCGCAGCCACCTTCATCTAATAAACGACAAGTTTCGCAACGATATTCGTAACCGTAGCCTCTTTATCGAAATATTTCGTCAACCGGTCGGCATAACCCACACCCTGCGCAAGATGAACCGTTATGGCGTGCTAGCCGCCTATATCCCCCCCTTTGCCCGTATTGTCGGACAGATGCAGCACGATCTTTTTCATGCCTATACCGTTGATGAGCATACTTTGCGCGTTATTCGCCGCATTCGGATGCTCACTGTTGCTGAAGAGGGAGAAAAATATCCATTATGGCGCGATCTGCTGCAACGCCTGCCAAAACCGGAGCTGCTCTATATCGCCGCGCTATTTCACGATATAGGCAAGGGGCATGGCGGCAACCATTCAGAAATTGGCGCCGCGATGGCCGCCACCTTCTGTCAGCATCACCATCTCAGCAGTTACGACAGTCGTCTGGTCGAGTGGCTAGTTCGCCAGCATCTGCTAATGTCCACCACCGCGCAGCGTCGTGACACCAGTGATCCAGAGATCATTGCCGAATTTGCCACCGAAGTTGGGGATGAGAACTACCTTAACTACCTCTATCTGCTCACCGTCTCTGATATTCGCGCCACCAGTCCCACCATCTGGAATGAGTGGAAAGGGAGTCTGCTGCTCACCCTCTTCTACGCCAGCCAAAATGCCCTGCGCCGGGGTCTAAGCAACCCCCTGACACAACAAGAACTAATCAACAGCAGTCGCCATGAAGCTGAGTTACTACTGCTTAAACAGGGCGACAGTGCCGAAGCCATCGCCACCCTGTGGCAGCGCTTTCAGCCGGACTACTTTTTACGTTACACCGTATCGGAGATCTGCTGGCAGAGCCATGCCCTGCTTAACAGTACCGCCATCAGGCCAGATCCTGCCACCTCAATGGTCAATATTCTACAGGAGGGACGAGGCGGCACAGCGGTGTTCATCTATACGCCGTTGCGCGACGGACTGTTTACCGGCGTCACTGCAACGCTCGATCAACTCTGCCTCAATATTGTCGATGCCCGCATTCACAACACCCGCGATGGCTGGACAGTCGACACCTATATTATCCTTGAGGCGGATGGCAACCCCATTCGGCAGACGGGACGCTTTGCCGAAATTGAAGCGCGT
>JADGBN010000101.1 GCA_015231435.1 Gammaproteobacteria bacterium | reverse complement strand
CCAAGCCGCAACAGGGAACCACCTTTGCCCTGCATCTACCGCTCTCCCTTGCGGTGATGCGCATTCTTCTTTTTAATGTGGCCAATGTCCCCTTTGCCCTCACCGCCAGCCATGTTGCCGAAATTATCTACCTCAGCCCAGATACCCTCATTGATATTGCTGGTCTGCCCGCCTTTGTCCATCATAATGAGTTTATTCCCCTCACCTATCTTGGTGAATTGCTCCGCCTACCGCCTGCCACGCAGGCAACAAAGTCGAATCAGCTGCTGGTGATTATCGTCAAAAACGGCAATGAAAAACTCGGCATGGTGATTGATCAACTGCTCGATGAACATGATATGGTGATTAAACCGCTTCCCGAACATCTGCGCCAGCTGAAACTGGTAAGTGGCATGGTACTTACCGGGCGTAGCGAACTCGTCTCGGTACTTCAGGCAGCGGCTCTGATTGAGCAGGTGCGCAGCCAACGCGGTGAGCGCCATGTCGCCATCGCTAGCCAAAAAGATAACCCATCGCGCAGTTACCGCATTCTCGTGGTTGATGACTCAATAAGTACCCGCGAAATTGAAAAAGATGTGCTGCAAGCACACGGCTATCAGGTTACCCTTGCCGAAGATGGGATTGATGGTCTGCACCGCGCCCAACGTGAAACCTTTGACGCCGTGCTCACCGATGTCGAGATGCCGCGCCTTGACGGCTTTAGCCTGACCGCTAAACTACGGCAGTTAGAGCGCTATCAGGCGACGCCGATTATTATTGTCACCTCCCGCGCCAAAGAGGCCGATCGCCGTCGGGGTATCGAGGTTGGTGCCGATGCCTATATTGTGAAAGGGGACTTTGACCAGCAGAGTCTTCTTGATACGCTACACAATCTGCTGGATTAGGAGAGACAAAATGCAAATACTGATCGTAGACGACGACCCCCTTGCCGGTGAACTCACCGCCATGTTGGTGGAAGATGCCGGTTACCAAACCCAACTACTGGAGAGCGGTATTGAGGCATTACAGATGCTAAGTGAAGAGAATCCCTTTGCTGCGATCATCTCCGATATGAATATGCCCCTCATGGATGGTCTTGAGCTCTTTGCTGAGTTGCGGCAACAGGGGATCACCACCCCTTTTATTCTCCTCACCGGAGATGACCCAGCACCGCTGCTTGCTCGGGCGCCGACATTAAACGCCTGCATGACGAAAAGTGGCGATCTGATTAGTGAACTCTCTGTTTTGCTCTCCCGGGTTATTGAGGCATGAACAACCGCCCCTCGATCAGTGAGCGGATGCAAAAACTGCGGAACTCCTTTACCGCCTCGATTGCGACTCGCATGGTTCACACCCGCGCACTTATCGACTCACTACAACTGGAACCACCACCCAGTGAGGCTGAAGAGCTCACCGCCCTAAATCAACTCCACCACGCTTTTCACTCAATTAAAGGCAATGCCGCCTCCTTCGGCTTTGATGAGATGAGTGACCAGGCGCGTATTGCCGAGGCGATGATTATTGCCAGGCTGGAAACCGCATCAGCGCTTGATGATTTCAATATCGAACTTCTCTACAGCATTTGTGATTTTATTGAGTTCTCCCCCATCGCAACCGCCCATGTGCCACAACTCACATCGCCGCTAATGCGCATGAACGAGAAGTCACCTCAGGAGAAGCCGCCGCATACGGAGCAACGTAAACTCGTCTATCTCTGTGACGACGAGATAGAGATCATTAGTGACCTCGAGACGCAGCTAAACTCCTTTGGCTACCAACTTCGCACCTTCACCAGTCACGACACACTCGATGTTGCGATTAGCGAAAAAATGCCCGATGCGATTGTCATGGATATTGTTTTTCCCGACGGTGAGTGCGCCGGAATCACCTGGGTAAAAACATTTCACCACAGCTATGGTCACACTATCCCGATCATCTACATCTCCGGGCGTGATGATTTCTCTGCCCGACTTAAGGCGGTGCAGTCTGGCGGTAGCGCCTACTGTCTTAAACCCTTCAAACCGACACTGCTGCTTGAGGCGCTTGACAACCTCACTCATCACGAGATACGCGAGCCCCTAAAGGTCATGATTGTTGATGATGAGGCTGACATTGCCCGCTATCATGCGATGATCCTTGAGGAGGCCGGTATTCTGACGACCATCGTCACCCAACCGCATCTGGTGATTGAGCGCCTCGGTGACTTTATCCCCGACCTGGTTTTAATGGATCTCTATATGCCAGAGTGTAGCGGCACCGAAATGGCCCAGCTACTGCGGCAGATCCCAGGACACGTCAGTCTGCCAATTGTCTACCTCTCCAGCGAAACAGATAACCGTCGCCAATTTATTGCCATGGGTGCCGGTGCGGATGGATTTCTCACCAAGCCGATTGATCCTCCCATGCTGGTACAGGAGATCCAGCTACGCGGTGAACGGATGCGCATTCTCCACTCCCTGATGGTTCGTGACAGCCTGACCGGTCTACTTAACCACACCACGATTAAAAATCTGCTGGATAACGAACTGAATAACGCCCGCCGCCGCAAAAGCTCCCTCTGCTTTGCGATGTTCGATATTGACCACTTTAAGCAAGTGAATGACACCTATGGCCACCCGATGGGCGATCAGGTCATTCTTGCCCTGTCACGCCTGCTGCAGCGACGTATTCGCGGCTCTGATGCCGTCGGGCGCTATGGTGGTGAAGAGTTTGCCCTTATTCTGACTGATGTCGATACTCACAACGCCGAACGGATCTGCAACCAGCTGCGCATTGATTTTGCCCAGATGACCTATGTCTGTGATGATCTCGAGTTCTCCTGCACCTTAAGCGGCGGCTTGGCGCTCTTCCCGCAGTGGCGCACCGCCCACCGCATCACCGATGCCGCCGACAAGGCACTCTATCGTGCCAAACACAACGGGCGTAACCGTATTGAAATATTGACCCCCGAAGCGGATGAACTAAATTAAATGGACGCAACGCCTAGCAGCACCGCCAGCAGTCACTCCCTTGATGAGATTCTTGCCCATCGTCGCGACCGCAATGGTCTGGTGGTTGATGTCAATGAGCCCCAGATAAAGGTCGTCATCTTCACCCTCAATGGCCAACACTTCGCCTTTCCCGGCAGACAGATCCACGAAATTCTTAACCAGCAGACTATCTTTTTTATCCCGGGATGCCCCGCCAGCCTTAAAGGGGTCATTAACCTGCGCAGTAATATTGTCTCGGTACTCGATTTGGCACTGCTGGTGCTAAATAACAGCGGTGGTGAGAGCAACCAAACCTCACACTCTATTCTGGTTGCCGAGGGGGACAACATTAGCAGCGGCCTGTGGGTTGAACAGGTCGTTGATGTCGTTGATATTAACCAGTCAGCAATCCATCCCCCCCTCGCAACCTTGCCGGAGCAGCTTAAACTGTTGGTGAGCGGGGAATTTACCTGCGGCAAACAGAGCGTTGTGCTGCTGGATGCCGATACCCTGTTACACCACTATCGGCAACAGCAGGCATAAACAGCGGTGTCCCTTGCAGTCGTCCACTTTTATGCCGGAGAGTGCGCCTGTGCCATTGCGCAGCACCATATTGCCGCCCTCTACCAGTTTGACGCCCCTGTTGCAGATGCACCACCGCTGAACCTCAGAGAGTTGCTAAATCTTGGCAGCAGCCCACGGCAACAGCGTCTGCTTAAACTCCACACCCACCGCGATAACAGCCTGCAGACGTGGTGGCTTGCAGTGGAGGAGCCGGTGACTTTGGCCACCCTTAAAAATGAGCAGATCTATCCGCTGCCGCCACTGGTTGCAACGCACTGCCGTCACCCAGCCCTGCGCGCCCTCGCCCTCACAACGTCGCAGCAACTCCTGCTGCTGTTTGATCCCGAACACCTATACCCTTTCTACTTGAAATTGCAGGGTCGTTGCACCAAAGGCAGGCTGCGCACGCTGCAGTCGCTCACCCCAATCACATAGTTAATCTATGCTCATGGGGATTCGCGACTTTGCCGCCTACCTGCATTTCCAAGTAGTTTGGGTATATTCGGGGTTAGTGCAGAGTGTCGGCGGCGGCTTGCCACTCCGCAGGATGGTTACGATTAACGAGGGCGCTCTCGGCATCACTAAAATCGACCTCAATGGTGTGGTGTTGCCGGTACCATATCCCTACAGCGCGTTCACCACGGGCTAAGAAGGCGAGCAGATCCTCTAGCAGTTTGCGCGGTAGCAGGGCATGAATGCGTTGCGGCCCTTCACTGTTACGCGCCACGGCAATGGTCGCCTGCTGCGCTTTCAGGGCGGCGAACATCCGTGTGGCGTAATGTGGTGGTAGTTGCCAGTTATCACAGGGGGTAAACAGCAGGTAATCACTGGTTGCAGCTTGCATCGCGCTGGCCATGCCCATTAGCGGGCCATGAAAGCCCGGTTGAAGATCGGTGATAACCCGGGCGTTAAAGGGAGCCGCCTGTTGCTGATAGATCTCCAGATGACGGTTGACAACCACTAGAAGGTCACTCACTTGGGGTTGCAGTTGGCGTAGCAGCAGGGTGACCACAGCCTCGCCTTGCGGCGCCAACAACCCCTTGTCAACGCCCCCCATTCGCGAACCCTCGCCACCGGCAAGAACCACGCCGCTACAGTTCTCTGGCGCCAAAGCGGCGGTTATTCTGTTATTATGCATACTGGTTACTCACTCTATTACCTATTAATAGCTACTTTCTGAAGACTCATAACACGTCAGATCTGCGATGCCTACTACTTTTCAACTATTCGATCCCGACCAACAACCGGTACTCATCTCTGCAGCCCCCTTTGATCCCGAAGCGGCGCTGCGTGCCTTTCGTCAGGGACGCCCCGATGCGGGGGCGGTGGTCTCTTTTCTCGGGCAGATGCGCGATTATAATGAAGGTGACACGATCACCGCGATGGCCCTGGAACATTACCCTGCGATGACCACAAAATCACTGCAGGCGATTATCGCTCAGGCTAAAGCGCGTTGGCCTGTGAGTGCAGTCGCTGTGATTCACCGGGTTGGCCTGCTCTATCCGGAGGATCCCATTGTCATGGTGTTGGTGGCCGGTGCCCACCGTGGCGACTCTTTTCGTGCCTGTGAGTTTGTCATCGACTATCTCAAAACCGCCGCACCATTTTGGAAGCGGGAGCAGTTACAAAATGGGTGCTGGCGCTGGGTCGAGGGGCGTGACAGCGATGCAAACGCCACTGCCCGTTGGCTAAATCCGGCACCTTGATGCAAGCAGTGACCGCGAAATTCTAGCTGTCGCGCAGCTGCAGGGAAATGACGTTGGTCAAGTATTCTGTTTCTGTCTTGGGATTGCTCTGTATACCCTTTCTACTTGAAACTGCAGGGTCGTTGGCTGCAGTTGCTCACCCCAATCACATAGTTAATCTATGCTCATGGGGATTCGCAACTTTGCCGCCTACCTGCATTTCCAAGTAGTTTGGGTATAGTTGCGCCGCAGTCGTTTTTTTGCCGGCGTGCTTGTTATAATTGTTGCCCGCTTAATGGGGGATACCGTTTGATGGAACAGTCGCTTTTGCTGGTGCTTTTTGCTTATCTCTTGGGGTCATTATCGGCGGCAATTATTATCTGTCGTCTTATGGGATTGCCCGATCCGCGAACGGTGGCGTCAAAAAATCCTGGCGCTACCAATGTGTTGCGTATCGGTGGTAAAAAAGCGGCGGCGCTGACGTTATTAGGTGATTTTCTCAAGGGACTGATTCCGGTGTTGCTCGGGGTGCTGCTGGCGGTGGAGCCGCGCTATCTGGCATTAATTGGCTTGGCTGCTTTTCTTGGCCATCTCTTTCCCCTCTTTTTTGCCTTTAAGGGGGGAAAAGGTGTCGCCACGGCGCTTGGGGTGATGCTCGGGATCTCCTGGCAGTTAGCTGTTGCGGCGGTACTCACCTGGATGATCGTTGCGCGCCTGAGTCGGATCTCATCGCTCTCTGCTCTGGTGGCGGCACTCTTGGCGCCACTCTATGGTTGGTATCTGGATTTAGATAACGCTTTACTACTACTGTTAATGATGATGTCGCTGTTATTAATGGTACGTCACCACGGTAACATCAAAAACCTGTTGGCGGGAACGGAAAAGCGCATTGGCGGTTAATTTCTCAACAAGGAGTGGCGTGATGGATATTATCTTTTTACACGATCTGCGTATTGAGACGATTATCGGGATCTATGACTGGGAGCGTGAAGAGAAGCAGTTGGTGACCTTCGATCTGGAGATGGCAGGCGATGTTAGCGCTGCCGCTGCCACCGATGCCATAGAGGATACAATTAACTATAAGGCCGTCGCCAAGCGCTTAATCTCTTTTGTTGGCGAGAGCCAGTTCAATTTGGTAGAGACGCTCGCTGAGCGTGTCGCTGCGATTATTCTTGAGGAGTTTGGCGTCTGCTGGGTTAAGGTGCGGGTCAATAAAAAGGGGGCAGTGCGCTATGCCAGTGATGTCGGTGTGGTGATTGAACGTGGCGTGCGCAGCGCGTGACCGCAGTCTATTTAAGTCTCGGCTCCAATATTGATCGTGAACACCATATTCGTGGCGCGATAACCGCGCTGCGTCACCATTATGGCCCACTCACCTGTTCGCCTGTCTATGAGAGTGAGGCTGTCGGTTTTAGCGGTGACAACTTTTATAATTTGGTGGTCACCTTTAACAGCAGTGCAGCGGTGGCGACGATTGTCCAAACCCTACGGCAAATTGAGGATGCGCATCTGCGTTCGCGGCAGGGGCCTCGCTTTTCGTCACGCACCCTTGATATTGATCTGCTGCTTTATGGTGATTTGATTATTAACGACGCTGAGATCGTCATTCCACGGCCAGAGATCCTCACCAGCGCCTTTGTCTTAAAACCCCTGGCCGATCTGGCTCCGACAATGTTACATCCGCAGTTGGGGATTAATTTTGCAAATTTATCGCTGCAGTTTAATGCAGCCAACCAGCCAATCTGGCTAGCCGACTGTACGCTAAATTAAGTTAATGATGGCTTAAACGGCCAGCAGGGAGGTTGCGTAGAGAATCGGCGCGTGCTGCTGCTTCTCTTCAAAGGTGACACTCTCCCACGCTGTTGCATCGGCCATCAATTGTCGCAACAGCTGATTGTTTAGGGAGTGGCCCGACTTGTGGCCGCTAAAGGCACCAATTAGGCTGGAACCGAGCAGGTAGAGGTCGCCAATCGCATCGAGCATTTTGTGTTTAACGAACTCATCCTCATAACGTAGGCCATCCTCGTTAAGAATACGATAGTTATCAAGCACAATCGCATTATCAGGACTCCCCCCAAGGGCCAGGTTCTGGGAGCGCAGATACTCAATCTGATTGAGAAAACCAAAGGTACGGGCGCGGCTTACCTCTTTAACAAAAGAGGTGGTTGAAAAGTCAATGCTGCTCTGTTGGACGCGACCAGCGAAAGCGGGGTGGTCAAAGTCAATCGACATCGTCACCTTAAAGCCATCAAAGGGATCAAACTGCACCCAACGGTCGCCATCCTCGATCCTGACCCTCTTTTTAATGCGAATAAACTGTTTCGCTGCCGCCTGTTCCTGAATGCCTGCCGATTGCAGTAAAAAGATAAAGGGGCCGGCGCTGCCATCCATAATCGGCACCTCAGCGGCACTGACCTCAATAATGGCGTTATCAACACCCATTCCCGCCATTGCCGAGAGCAGATGTTCAACGGTAGAGATTTTGCCGCGTTTATCCCCGAGGGTGGTAGAGAGTACCGTTTCGGTCACGCGGTCATAGCGGGCAGGAATATCCAGAGGTTTATCGAGATCGACACGGCGAAACACAATGCCACTGTTGGCAGGGGCTGGCCGCAGGGTGAGATAGATCTTCTCCCCGGTATGAAGTCCGACGCCGGTGGCACGGATAATGTTTTTAAGTGTACGTTGACAAATCATCTGTTAAGTCTCAAAAAGCAAAGGTTCATGGCCGTTCCCTGCGGTGCATCTGACTATGGGTGCAGCGTTCTCACCCATAGCGCCACGCATCCGCAGGTTAACAACCGTTAAGCATCGGTAGATCTTAGCATAACTGCGGTGCGTTTATTAAGCGCCACACTCTGGGTGAGTCTCGTCGCGTGACGCATCTAATCAGTTTGCCTGGCGCCGCAAAAATGCAGGAATATCCAGCAGCGGGGCACGACCATTGCTGCTGCTCTCATTAAAGCTCTTGAGCGGCTCGTGATCGGTATGGCTGCTGCGGGTCGCTGCCGGGCCATCAAACTCGGCATAGTCGTAATCGCCGGAGGCTTTGCGGGTGATCGGGGTGACCAATACTGGACGCTCCTTAACCGCTTTAACCGGCGCATCGATAGCGATCTCATTAAGACCGGTTGCCACGACCGTCACTCGCAGCTCATCACCCATGCCCGGCTCAATTGCCGTACCGATGACCACAGTGGCATCCTCTGAGGCAAATTCGCCAATGGTATCGCCCACTTCGGTAAATTCACCCAGTGAAATATTGGAGTTTGCAGTAATGTTCACAAGAATACCGCGAGCCCCCTTGAGGTTAATATCCTCCAGCAGCGGACTGGAGATCGCCTTTTGCGCCGCCTTAACGGCACGATCTGGGCCAGAGGCGAGACCGCTGCCCATCATCGCCAACCCCATTTCCGACATGACGGTGCGCACATCGGCAAAGTCAACGTTAATTTTCCCCGGGTTGGTAATTAGCTCGGCAATGCCCTGAACTGCACCAAGAAGAATGTTATCGACCTCAGCGAAGGCCTCCAGCAGCGAGACATCCTTACCTAGTACCTTCATTAGCTTTTCGTTGGGGATGGTGATTAAGGAGTCGACATGCTCTTTAAGCTCATTAATGCCCGCCATCGCGTGCTTCATCCGTCTTTTTCCCTCAAAACTGAAGGGGAGGGTGACGATAGCAACGGTCAGAACTCCCATCTCTTTGGCAACCTGGGCTATCACCGGCGCTGCACCGGTACCGGTACCCCCGCCCATGCCTGCGGTAATAAATACCATATCGGTGCCGGAGAGCATATTGGTAATGTGTTGACGATCATCCATGGCCGCCTGACGTCCAATTTCAGGGTTGGCACCGGCGCCTAAACCCTTGGTGAGGTCGCTGCCAATCTGGATAATATTGGAGGCTGTGGATGTTTTTAGCGCCTGGGCATCGGTATTGGCACAGATAAACTCCACACCTTCGACGTTGCCACGCACCATGTGCTCAACAGCGTTACCGCCGCCACCGCCGACGCCGACCACTTTAATAATTGCCTGCTGTAAACTCTCTTCTACAATTTGAAACATTGCCATGACTCTTCTCCATATAGCTGGTTGATTTTATGTTGATTACAAA
>JADGBN010000100.1 GCA_015231435.1 Gammaproteobacteria bacterium | reverse complement strand
GGGAGCCGTGCGGAGGAGTTGCGCGCCGCCGAGGCTGCGTTGGATGCGGCGCAGGCGGTATTGGCGGGGGAGGAGAAGCGGCTCGCTGACCTCACGGTGACGGCGACTCGCAGTGGTCTTCTGGATAATCTGCCGTGGAATCTCGGTGAACGGGTGACCATCGGCAGTCCGGTGGCGGTTATTCTCGCTGAAGAGGCTCCTTTTGCTAGGGTTTATATTCCTGAACCGTACCGCGTTAAAATTAGGGTGGGTGATAAATTACAAATGTATCTGGATGGCATCGATCGAATACTCGAGGGCGAGGTGCGCTGGATTGCCAATGAGCCTGCCTTCACCCCCTATTACGCACTTAATCAGCAGGAGCGTTCACGTTTAATGTATTTGGCCGAGGTGCAACTTCCTGCAAGTGAGGCGTATCTGCCGAACGGGTTACCGGTACAAATTGAGTTGCCATGAGCGAGAAGGTGATTGTCGCATCACAGTTAAAACGTGATTTTGGTCATTTTACGGCAATTCATAGCCTTAATCTGGATGTCGAAAAGGGGCAAATTTACGGATTTTTAGGGCCTAATGGCAGTGGTAAAACGACGGCTATCCGGCTGTTAACCGGGCTGCTTAAGCCTAGTTCGGGGAGTATTGAGGTGTTGGGGTTAAAGCTCCCTGATGCTGCTGAAAAACTGCGTCTGCGCATCGGTTATATGACGCAGAAATTTTCGCTTTATGATGATTTAACGGTTATCGAGAATCTGCGTTTTATTGCCAATATCTATGGCATTTCCGGACGCCGGCAGCGGTTGCGTATTGCAAAACTTCTTGACACCTATGATTTGCAAGAGAAATCTGTCCAGTTGGCGGGCAGCATGAGCGGTGGACAAAAGCAGCGGCTGGCGTTGGCTGCGGCGAATATTCATCAGCCGGAACTGCTCTTTCTTGATGAACCGACCTCTGCGGTTGATCCGGAAAATCGTCGCGACTTTTGGGAAAAGTTGTTTGATCTCTGTGATCAAGGCACCAGCATTTTGGTCTCGACCCATTACATGGATGAGGCGGAGCGCTGCCATAAACTCGCCATTTTAGCGTCAGGCTTTAAACGGGCGGATGGTTCGCCAGAGGCGTTAATGCAGCAGATGGGGGCCAATGTGGTCGAAGTGACCGCTACCGATTTGCGCCGCTTAAAGAGCGATCTGCTTAAGCTTCCAGAGGTGATTTCGGCGGCACAACTGGGCTCGCGCCTGCGGGTGCTGATTAAAAAACAGATAACCGATCCCGCAGCTTTTCTGGCGCAACAGCAGCGAACCGACGCAGCGGCGAGCTATCTCTCTGTGCGCCCGAGTCTGGAGGATGTGTTTGTCACCTCTACCGGGGTGGGGCGTCAGTGAACAGCTACACCCGCATTAAGGCGATTCTGTTTAAGGAGCTGCTTCAGCTACGGCGCGATAGCATGACGCTACGGATGATTATTGCTATCCCGCTCATTCAGTTGCTCTTATTTGGCTATGCTATTAATACCAATGTGCGTGAGATACCGGTGGCGGTCGTTGATCAGAGTCATACCGCGCTTAGCCGGGTTTTGCAGCAAACCATTGCGGCGACCCAGGTGGTTAAGTTTACGCAACAGTTCACTCATGTCGAAGCGGCGCAGGCAGCGATTGCCCGCGCTGAAATCAGGGCGGTACTGGTGATTCCAGCGGATCTTGATAATCGTTTGGCGCGGCATCAGAGTGCCGGTTTTGCAACGATTGCCTCGAGCGATGAGGAGACCAGTCGCCCGGTGGCCCAGTGGGTTGTGGATGGCTCGGATACGATGATTGCTGCAGCGGTTAAAAGTTTACGGGCGATGCCCTTGGGCGAACTCTTCAGACGACCGGTCAATCGCACTACCCCGACCTTTGAAGTGACCCTGCTCTATAATCCGGAACAGCGCACGGTGGTGAATATTGTTCCTGGTCTGGTGGGCATTATTCTGACGATGACGATGATTATGTTTACCTCAGCCGCCATTGTTCGCGAGCGTGAGCGCGGCAATTTAGAGATGCTCATCACCACCCCGATTAAGTCGATTGAGTGAATGATTGGCAAAATCATCCCCTATATGCTGATTGGCATCATTCAGGCGATCATTATTCTTGGCTTGGGTTACAGCCTGTTTAATGTGCCGATGAATGGTGGTTTATGGCAGTTGGCTGCAGCCACCCTGCTGTTTTTAACCGCAAGCCTTGCCCTTGGTCTAATGATCTCAACCTTTGCAAAAAGTCAGTTGCAAGCGATGCAAATGACCCTTTTTATTCTCTTGCCTTCGATACTGCTGTCGGGGTTTATGTTTCCCTATGAGGGGATGCCGGAGGTGGCGCAATATATTGCCGAAGCGCTGCCGGCGACCCACTTTATGCGGATGATTCGGGGTGTTATTTTGCGTGATGTGGAGGTTATTGACATGATTTTTGATGTCGGCTGGCTCACCCTGTTTACCCTTGTTGGCTTGGCCGTGGCTTCGTTGCGTTTTAGAAAAAACCTCGATTAACTGGAGACTAAAAATAAGATGACCCCGCAAAGCCCCTCTATCCATCACCTTAGTCTAATCGTTGCCGATACGGCGCTGGCGTTGCAGTTTTATGTTGGGATTCTTGGGCTAAAGGTTGATTCGCAGCGTCCTAATTTGGGTTTTCCCGGTGCCTGGTTGCAGGTGGGAGAGCAGCAGATTCATCTGCTGCAGCTGCCCAATCCCGATCCGTTGACCGGCCGCCCGGAACATGGCGGGCGGGATCGGCATCTGGCGCTAACGGTTGCCGATCTGCAGTCGTTGCAGCAGCGGTTTGATGAGCATGCCGTGGTCTATACTCAGAGCCGCTCTGGGCGCAGAGCAATTTTTTGTCGCGATCCGGACGGCAATGCCATTGAGTTAATTGAGCGTTAGCGTTTGGTCAGGGTGTCAGTTAGGTTTAGGCATCACCACGGTGGTTATTGAATTTGAGCATATTACAGAAGAGGGCGCCCTGTTCAATGGCATCATCAACGGCCACATGGCTATGCGGTAGCTTAGCAAACCACGCTTGTGGCATATGATGTTTAGTGCTGTGACGGTAGTCGGTTTTCAGTAGTGCCATTGCGTAGGTTTTAATATCCAGCGCAGAGTGGCTGAAGGGGCTCTCGCCGACAAAACGCATAAGGTACCAGTAGACAAAAAGAAAATCGAATCCGGCGGGGTAGGCGACAAACACCGGTATCATTTTAAGTGATTGAATCCATTTGACATAGCGATGCATTGCCGCTTCAGGCGCTTCACAGTTGCAACGGCACGCGGCCCAGGCTTCAGGCTGTGTCGCCCACCACTGTGCGGTTTTTGCGTCGGCAGTTGCCCCTGCCAGGGTTTCGAGGTTGGCACTAAAGGTGGAGATAAGTTTTTTGTCGGCGGTATAGGCCGCAGCACCAAGGCTTAACATGGAGTGCGGCCCGGGGATCGGGCCGTCGGTCTCCACATCGGTGCTAATGTAGATTTCACTCATCTTGGTAAGCGCTTCTCTGCTGGTTGCCTTACCAACTTTGAAAGACTTTTGCTGCGGCAGCCACGGTTGCGGCAATATCGGCATCACTATGGGCGGCAGAGACAAAGCCTGCCTCAAAGGCGGAGGGTGCCAGATAGACCCCCTCGTCGAGCATCGCGTGGAAGAAGCGGCGAAAGCGCTCGCTGTCGCAGCGGCTCACCGCCTGCTGATAGCTGCTAATACGCTGCTCTTCGGTAAAGAAGAGACCAAACATCCCCCCCACCTGATTGCTGCTCATGGCAATTTGGCACGCTGCTGCGGCCTGTAGAATGCCGCTCACTAACTGCTCTGTTTTCGCGCTCAGATCGCAGTAGAAGTTAGGTGCCTGAATCAGTTTAAGGGTTGCCAATCCTGCCGCCATCGCTACCGGATTGCCCGAGAGCGTGCCGGCTTGATAGACGGGGCCGAGGGGGGCGATCTGCTCCATAATAGCGCGCTTGCCGCCAAAGGCACCCACTGGCATGCCGCCGCCGACCACTTTGCCAAGGGTGGTGAGGTCAGGGGTGATGCCGTAGTGAGCCTGAGCACCGCCTAAAGCGACACGAAAGCCGGTCATCACCTCGTCAAAAATGAGTAGTGCACCGCTCTGGTCGCACACTTCGCGCAGCCCCTCTAAAAAGCCGGGTAGGGGAGGAATGCAGTTCATGTTCCCTGCCACCGGTTCAACGATAATGCAGGCGATACGAGCGCCTTCAGCGGCAAAGGTCGCTTTGACCTCCTCAAGGTTGTTATAGCTAAGGGTAATGGTCTCCGCCGCCAGTGCCGCCGGGACGCCGGGTGAGCTGGGAACCCCAAGGGTAAGCGCCCCTGATCCGGCCTTTACCAGCAGCGAGTCGGAGTGGCCATGATAACACCCCTCGAATTTAACAATTTTATCGCGCCCTGTGGCGCCACGGGCAAGGCGAATGGCGCTCATGGTCGCTTCGGTGCCGCTGCTGACCATGCGCACCAGCTCCATAGAGGGGACGAGCTGGCAGAGCAGATCGGCCATCTGGGTCTCCAGACGTGTCGGCGCACCAAAGGAGAGGCCATACTGTGCCTGGGTGGTGACGGCGCCAATCACCTCGGGGTGGGCGTGACCGACAATCATCGGTCCCCAGGAGCCGACATAGTCGATGTAGCGTTTGCCGGATTCATCAAAAATATAGGCTCCTTCACCACGCTGAATAAATAGCGGATCTCCCCCGACCCCCTTAAAGGCGCGAACCGGAGAGTTGACGCCACCTGGAATGTGGCGTTGGGCAGCGAGGAAAAGGTCATGGTTGGACATGGTGACTCCTTATGGTGATTTATTAGGGTTAAGGTAGGCGAAGGCACGGGCGGCGGCCTCGGGATCGGGGTTGGCAAAGAGGGCGGTAATCACCGCCAGCAGATCGGCTCCCGCAGCCATCAGCGGGCGACCATTTTCAGCATTAATGCCACCAATGGCCACCAGTGGCAGATCGAATTGGGCGCGGGCGTGACTGAGAAGTTCGCTAGTGGCGCGAACGGCCTGGGGTTTGGTTGCCGAGGGGTAGAAGCTGCCAAAGGCGAGGTAATCCGCGCCCGCTGCTGCCGCTGCGACGGCAAGATCGAGACGGTTATAACAGCTAACACCGATAATGGCGTCTGCCCCTAGGCGAGCGCGGGCGGTGGCAATATCGCTATCGTCCCTGCCAAGGTGAACCCCCGCCGCGCCTACCGCTGCGGCAAGTTCAAGATCATCGTTAATGATTAAGGGCGTCTGGCGCGCTTCGCAGAGTTTGACAAGGGCAGCGGCCTGCTGCCGACGTTGCGGTGTTGGGGTCTCTTTGTCGCGATACTGAATCATCACCGCGCCGCCATTAAGCACCGCCGCGACCTGTTCGCAGAGGGTGGCGGCAGGAGTTAGGGTAGCGTCAGTAATGGCGTATAACCCGCCTTGCTGCCAGCGTTTTGCAGAGAGTGGTCGGCTCATGGGGTGGTAAAGCGGCGATTGGGGTGCCACTGCCCCTGTCCGAGTTGGCAGCCGGCGGCAAGGCTCTGCCAAGTAAATGCCTGGGCGCGGTAGGCGGCGTTGAGGATCTGTTCTGGTGCGTTGGGGGCGAGGGCAATGGCGCTGGCTGCCGCTGCCGCCAAGGTGCAGCCGGAGCCGTGATAGGTGTGGGGCAGGCGCGGCCAGCGCCAGCTGGCAACGGCTTGACCTTGGCAGAAGAGTTGGTTGGTGACCTCGCTGCTTAGGGGATCGGTCTCATCGGTGGTGGTGAGTAGCAGCCACTCCAATCCCGCTGCAGCGAGTTTTTCCACCGCCTCGGGGATTTCGCTGCATCCGGCGAGGCTGAGAAGTTCATGAATATTCGGGGTGAGCAGGGTGGTAAGGGGCAGTAGCTCCTGCACCATATGCGCGGCCATATCTTGGCTGGCGAGCGGCTTGCCGCCACCGGCGCGAAGAATCGGATCGAGCACCACGGGAATATCTCGCCACTTTTTTAACAGGGTGGCCAGCGCTGTGATATTGGCAGTGGAACCAATGAGCCCGATCTTTATTGCGGCAACGGGCATATCTGCGAGAATGGGCTCTGCCTGTGCGAGAAGAAGCTCCGCTGTCACCGCCTCAATCCGCTGGACATTGACGCTATCCTGCACCGTCAGTGCAGTTAACACGCAGGCGGGTTGGCACTGGTGGTGGCTGACGGTCTCAATATCGGCCACGATACCGGCACCGCCGCTGGGATCATTCGCGGCGATAATGAGCACCACGGGTGGGGTGTTGCGGGTTGTCTTCAAAACGGTTTGAGTACCGCAAGGATGACAACAGTAATTAGAATAATGACCGGAAATTCGTTAAACCAGCGAAAATAGACGTGGCTGTGCTGGCTGCGTTGATCTCGCAGTTGGCGCAGTAGGTGGCCGCAGTAGAAGTGATAGGCGATCAGAATGGCTACCAACAGGAGTTTGGCGTGCAGCCATCCCATGCTTGCATAGGCTGCCCAGGCGTACTCATAGAGCATCCAGGTTCCTGCCAGTACGGTGACGATCATGCTCGGGGTCATAATGCCACGGTAGAGTTTGCGCTCCATAATGACAAAGCGATCGTGGCTAATTTTATCCTCCGACATGGCGTGATAGACAAATAGGCGTGGCAGGTAGAAGAGTGCCGCGAACCAGGTCACCATGCTAATGAGGTGAAGTGCTTTTATCCAGAGAATCATTGTCAGCCGTCCGTTGTAAGTCATCTGTTGAAGTGTGATTTTAAGTTTATTATAACGGTAAGCTCAGGCTGACAGCGAATCCTCTGGTGGCAATATGGTAAATTATGCCTCCTTGGGTAACCGTTCAGACCCCCACCACTTTTGCCCCCTCTCCCCTCGGGAGAGGGTTGGGGTGAGGGTAAAAAAGCAGGGCGTCTGAATGGTTACCTCCTTGGGTATCCTCCACAGGTAAGGCGAGAAGATGAAAAGAGTGACACTGTCGAAATTGCAGAAGATGAAGCGAAACGGTGAGCGTTTTGTCGTCTTAACTGCCTATGATGCCGCCTTTGCCAAACTGATTGATGCGGCGGGAGTTGAGGTCATTTTAGTGGGTGACTCCCTTGGTATGGTGGTGCAGGGGCATGAGAGTACCGTTGCGGTGACGCTGGAACAGATGGTCTATCACACAGCAATGGTCAGTCGCGGCGCCAGCCAGGCGCTAATTATTGCGGATATGCCCTTTTTAAGTTACAGCAGTAATGCTCAGGCAATCTCCACTGCAGCGGCGTTAATGCGTGAAGGGGGGGCGCAGATGGTGAAGCTTGAGGGCGGTGGTGTGGTGATTGAGCGGGTCACCGCTCTGGCGGATGCTGGCGTGCCCGTCTGTGCCCATTTGGGGCTGACGCCGCAGTCGGTCTATAAAATTGGTGGCTATCGGGTGCAGGGGCGTGATCCGCGCAGTGCGCAGGCGATCGTGGCAGATGCAGCAGCGCTGGCGGCGGCGGGTGCGGATCTGCTGGTGCTGGAGTGTGTGCCAGCCCCCCTTGCTACAGCGATTACCGAGCAGCTCTCTATACCAGTGATTGGCATCGGCGCCGGTGGTGGCTGCGACGCTCAGGTGTTGGTATTACATGATATCTTAGGGTTAACGCCGGGTACGCCCCCCTCATTTAGCCACAACTTTCTTGCCGCAAACGGCTCGATTGCCGCGGCGCTGAGCGCTTATGCCGCAGCGGTACGGGATGGTAGCTTCCCCGGCGCGGAACATACTTTTTACTAACGGCTATGCAAACAATTCATACGATTCCCCCGCTACGGCAACGGATCGCCCACTGGCGGCAACAGGGGGAGCAGATCGCTCTGGTAGCGACGATGGGTAATCTGCATCGTGGCCATCTCGCTTTAATTGAGGCAGCGCGGGGCGTTGCCGATCGGGTGGTAGCGACTGTTTTTGTGAACCCTCTACAGTTTGGCGCAGGTGAGGATTTGGCGCGTTATCCGCGCACCCTTGCAGAAGATCAGCGGCTGTTGATCGCGGCGGGGTGTGATCTGCTGTTTGCTCCCGATGCTGCGCAGATCTATCCCCACGGTACCCCGCAAACGGTCGTTGAGGTGCCGTTGCTGGCCAATACACTGTGTGGTTTGAACCGTCCGGGCCATTTTCGTGGCGTCGCGACGGTAGTGCTAAAGTTGTTTAATATGGTGCAGCCCGATGTCGCCGTTTTTGGCGAGAAGGATTTTCAGCAGTTACAGATCATTCGTTGTCTGGTGGATGATCTCAATCTGCCGCTTAAGGTGATCGGGATGGCGACGGTACGCGAGGATGACGGGTTAGCGATGAGTTCGCGTAACGGTTTTTTAAACGCAGCAGAGCGTCAGCTGGCACCCGCACTATACCGCACCCTGCAAGGCGTAGCGGCAGCGGTGGCGGCGGGGGCGTCTGATTGGGCTGCGCTGGAGGTGACTGCTTGCAACACTCTGCAACAGGCAGGCTTTGTGGTTGATTATGTGGCGCTGCGCCGTGTAGCGACACTGCAACCGCCGACTGCGGGGGAGGATGCAGAAATTGTCCTCGCTGCCGCACGTCTCGGGACAACCCGCTTAATTGATAACCTGATTTTTGCAAGGTGATCGCCTTAGGGTGATTCATGCTTATAGCGGTAGCAGGGTATTCACAAAGCTAATGAGATTAGGCTTGCTCTGCTCCTCACCGAAATCCTGTCGTCGGAGAGGCCGGTGATCGCTGCGATTGTCTCCCTATCGAGCCCCTTGCGGTACGACTGCAGAACGATCTCCTCTTCTCGCTTTAACCTAGAATCCTCAGTTGGACGCCCGATAGTGTGCTTCCAAGAGCGTGTAGAACAAGGCGCAACGACGCGGAATAGCGGGCTCTTTCAAGGAGTTGCAACGCAGTTATGCGCGCTCTTGGATGTGCAATATCGGGCGTAATGTTGTTCATTAATTGAGTGAATCGCATACTACGAGAAATTTTTGGTTTCTCAGTACCTTGTAGAAGACGGTAATGGTCAACTGAGGATTCTAGGTTCAAATAACTGGAAGTTTTCCATTCCACCCAGTTGGCTGGCGGCATAGGTGATTAACGCGGTCGAGTCGGCGGTGAGGGTGTCACAACCATCCTGCATGAAGAGGGTATATTTCTCTTCATTGGAGTTGGTTATGCCGAGGTTGGAACGGTGACTGTAAGCATGGGTGTGGCTTGCTTTACTCACGTTATCACTGTTGACGAATGGGTCTCCCGTGCTGATTATGCTCTTTACCGTGCCAAGTCAACTGGGCGCAACCGTGCGGTTTTCTATACTCCTCCTACTTGAGATGGCGTCTGCCCTTCGTCACGAATCATGCGAATAAACATTCCCA